>DASVIY010000223.1:0-3462 GCA_036386195.1 Acidimicrobiia bacterium
TTCGACCGGCTGCTCTCGCATACCAAAGCGGGCGCCGCGTCGGTGCTCAACGCGCCCGAGGGGCCCGACACGCCGCGGCTGGCGGCCACGGCGTTCGATCCGGTCGTCGGCGACGTCGAGCGCCTGGCCGCGCGCCTTAACGGCTTGCGAGCCGATGGGTACCGCGTGCTGCTGGCGGCGGAAGGCACGGGCTCGCGCGACCGCCTGCACGACGTGCTCGCGGGCGAGGGCGTCGCGCCGGGCTCGATGGAGCTCGTCGTCGCGCCGCTCGAACGGGGTGTCGTGATTCCGTCGGCGAAGGTCGCCCTGGTCGCCGAAGCGGATCTCACCGGTCGCCGGCGTGTCCACCGGAAGCCGCGCGGCGCGCGGCGCGGCGCCGATTTCTACGACGCGCTCGAGACCGGTGACTACGTGGTGCACCATCAGCACGGCGTCGGCAGGTACACCGGCATGGTCAACCGCTCGCTGGGCGGGGTCGAGCGCGACTACCTGCTGCTCGAATACAAGGCGGGCGACAAGCTCTATGTGCCCACCGATCAGGTCGGTACCGTGCGCCGCTACACCGGCGGCGACACGCCGACGCTCAGCCGCATGGGCGGCACCGACTGGGAGCGCACGCGGGCGCGCGTGCGCAAGGCGGTGCGCGAGATCGCACAGGAGCTCGTCGTGCTGTACCGCACCCGGCTTGCGACGCCCGGGTTCGCGTTCTCGCCCGACACGCCGTGGCAGCACGAGATCGAGGAGGCGTTCCCCTACGAGGAGACGCCGGATCAGCTGCGGGCGATCAACGAGGTCAAGGCCGACATGGAGCGGCCGCTCCCGATGGACCGGCTCGTGTGCGGCGATGTCGGCTATGGCAAGACCGAGGTCGCAGTGCGCGCCGCCTTCAAGGCCGTGCAGGACGGCAAGCAGGTTGTGATCCTCGTGCCCACCACCCTGCTCGCGAGCCAGCACGGCGAGACGTTCCGTGAGCGCTTTGCCAACTACCCGGTCCGGGTCGAGGTGCTGTCTCGATTTCTCAGCCCGGCCGAGCAGTCGAAGGTCGCGGCCGGCGTGGTCGACGGCACCGTCGACGTGGTTATCGGCACCCACCGGCTGCTGTCGTCCGACGTACGTCCGAAGGACCTCGGCCTGCTCGTCATCGACGAGGAGCAGCGCTTCGGTGTGCAGCACAAGGAGAAGATCAAGGCGCTGCGGGCGTCGGTCGATGTGCTCACGCTCACGGCGACGCCGATTCCGCGCACGCTCGAGATGTCGCTGACCGGCATCCGCGACCTGTCGCTCGTGAACACGCCGCCCGAAGATCGCCAACCGATCCTCACGTACGTCGGCGAGTACGACGAGCGCGCGGTGTCGGAGGCGATCCGGCGTGAGCTGCTGCGCGAAGGCCAGGTGTTCTACGTGCACAACCGCGTGCGGGATATCGAGCATGTCGCGGCCGATGTGCGGGAGTTGGTGCCCGACGCGCGCGTTACGGTCGCGCACGGCCAGATGGACGAGGGCAAGCTGGAGCGGGTGGTGCTCGACTTCGTGGAGCGCGAGACCGACGTGCTGGTGTGCACGACGATCATCGAGAGCGGTCTCGACATGCCGAGTGTCAACACGATGGTGGTCGACCGCTCCGACCTGCTCGGCCTCGCGCAGCTCTACCAGTTGCGCGGCCGGGTGGGCCGGCGCGGCCAGCGCGCGTACGCGTACTTGTTGCACCCGCGCGACCGTGTGCTCACCGAGGAGGCATACGAGCGGCTGAAGACCATCGGCGAGTTCACCGACCTCGGTTCGGGATTCAAGATCGCGATGCGTGACCTCGAGATCCGCGGTGCGGGCAACTTGCTCGGGGGCGAGCAGTCGGGGCACATCGCGGCGGTCGGGTTCGATCTCTACTGCCAGATGGTTACAGAAGCGGTCGGTGAGCTCACCGGCGAGGTGCCCGTCGCGCCGGTGGAAGTGACGATCGACGTGCCGGTCGACGCCAACCTCCCACGCGAGTACGTCGCGCGCGACGACGTGCGCATGGAGGCGTACCGGCGTCTCGCGGCGGTCATCACGCCGTCCGACGTCAACGACATCCGTGACGAATGGCTCGATCGGTACGGTCCGATACCGCCAACGGCGGAGGCGCTGCTCGCGGTCGCTCGTTTGCGCGCCGAGTGCGTCCGGCTCGGAATTCGAAGTGTCACCGTCCAGCGTGGCACGGCGCGGCTCGTCGGTCTGACGCTGAAGGAGTCGCAGAAGGTGCGCTTGCGTCGCTTGGCTGTCAAGGCGGTCGCCAAGGACGGCGAGGTCGTGGTGCCGCTGCATGCGCCCGACGATCCGGCCGGGGCGCTCGTTGATCTCTTGGAGACGCTCATACCGGTGGGGTGATGCCGAAGGCGCTGATTCCGCCTGTAGCATGAGCGTCCTCGTGAGGACTTCCCGCTTTCTTGCCGTTCCCCTTTGCGTCGCCGCGCTTGCGTACGGGTTGACCGCGTGCGGGTCGACGAGCCCATACGCAGTGCAGGTCAACGGCGACACGACGTCGCAGTCGACGGTGACCAAGGAGCTGAAGGTGCTCGCCGACAGCAAGGACTTCGGCAAGCTGGTCGAGCAGGGCGGGCAGACGAAGCTCAAGCAGGCCAACGGCACGCTCAACGCTGCCATCACCGCGAAATGGCTCGCCTTTGTCATCGAGGACCATGCCATCTCGCAGGCGTTGGCGAAGAAGAACGCCAAGGTCACGGCCGCTGACCGAAAGGCAGCCAAGCCACAAGCCGAGCAGCTGTTCGGCGCGTCCGGCGCTCAAGCCCAGAGCGGCCAGCCGGCCTCGAAGGGCGCGTTCAGCTCGTTCCCGAAGTGGTTCCAGGATCTGGAGATCGAGCGGTTCGCCCGCCAGAACGCGCTCGCCCGGGTGTCGAAGAAGAAGGTCAGCGACGCCGAGCTGAAGAAGTCATACGACGCCCAGATCAGCCAGGTCGTCGCGGCGTGCGCGTCCAAGAAGTTCGTCGCGCACATCCTCGTGAAGACGAAGGCCGAGGCCGACGCGGTCGAGCAGCAGCTCAAGGCCGGCACCGACTTCAACAAGCTCGCGACCCAGAAGTCGATCGACCCGGGCTCGAAGGACACCGGTGGCGAGTACGGCTGCCTCGACAGCGTGCGTTCGCAGTTTGATCCGACGTTCGTCGCCGCGGCTGACAAGGCCGCGTACGACGTGCCCACCGATCCGGTGCAGACGTCGCAGGGCTTCTCCGTCATCAAGGTCACAAACACGTTCCCGTTCGAGGCTGCGAAAGCCCCGATCCGCAAGAACCTCGAGCAGTCTTCCGACGCCGTCAGCGCGCTGTTGAAGAAGGCGAAGGTCAAGGTCAACCCCCGCTACGGCACCTGGGTGACGAGCGGCCAAGCCGGGCCGCACGTTGAGCCTCCGAAGGGCTCGACGTCCACCACGACCGCACCGGCAGTGTCCGGTACCGCGCCCACCGGCAC
>DASVIY010000224.1:0-2966 GCA_036386195.1 Acidimicrobiia bacterium
CGGTGGGCTCGACCTCTTGCAGGCCGCGGTGCGCGCGGGCCCCTTCGAGTCGGTGCGGTTGACGACGACGAAGCGCGCGTCGTCGCTCGTCCAGCCGTGGATGGACGCCGCGCTGATCGCGAAGCTGGAGCAGGGCACGGATCGGATCGAGCTCTTTCACGGCTCCGCGCGTGAGGCCGCGACCCGGTTCCCGCGGTCGCTCAACGTTGCCGCTGCTCTTGCGCTCGCGGTGGGGTCGTGGGACGGCGTCGAGGTCGTGGTCATCGGTGATCCGAATGCCACCGCGACGGTGCACGCGATCGACGCCGTCGGTGCGATCGGCAGCTACCACTTCGAGACGACCAACGCGGTCTCGACCAATCCGACGACGAGCTCGGTGACCGCGTACGCAGTGCTGCGCGGCGTCGCGGCGGTCACCGCTCGCCGCTGGAGCTTCGTCTGAACCACTTCGCGGTGACCCTGGACGCAAGCCGCGGCGGACGACAGACTCCCCTCGCCGGGGTCGTTCCGCCTGCGGGTCATGACGAACACGATCGGACACACGATCAGGAGGATTGGCATGACCGTCGTAGGGTCGGCGCAATCGGTGATTCACCCGGGCCGATGGAAGGATGCCCTGGGCCTGGCATCGGAAGTGTCGAAGCTCCTCGGGCGCCACGGCGCGCGAGCGACCCGGTACATGGCGGCGTCAACTGCGGGGGAGGCCACCGCCACCTGCGTGTTCAGTGCCGAGTACGACAACATGGAGGCCTTCGGAGCTGCAAGCGACGGCTTGATCGCCGACCAGGACCTGCGGTCGATCATCGAACGGTCACGCGGGCCGGCGAGTCCCGTCACCGTGACCGGCCAGAGCATTCTCACCGAGCTGCCGCTCGAGCGCACCGGCAACCGGGAGCGCGGCAACTACGTCGAGGTGCACATCAGCCGGGTCACACCCGGACGCGGGGGAGAGCTCCTCGAGACGGCGCGCGACGTCGCCGACTTTGTCGAGGCCCGTGGCGCGACCAACGCGCAGCTCGGCACCATCGGCGCCGCGGGCTCGTTCACCGGTGCCGTGAGCATGTCGTGGGAGTTCCCGTCGATGCGCGCCCTCGGCAAGCTCGCCGACATGTGGCTGTCCGACCCCGCCGGGCTCGCGATCTACGAGTCGTCGATGAGCGCCCACCCGGCTACCACGGAGATCTTCAGCGGCATCTACCAGGTGATCCCGATCTGATCGCGCGAGCGCGGCTCGTCAGGCGAAGCGGATGATGGAGAGCCCGCCGACGACGAGGCAATAGATCGCGAACGGCATGAGGTTGCGGCTCTGGAAGAACCGCACCAGGAACCGCACCGAGAAGTAGGCCGCGACGCCGGCGGCAATACTGCCGACGACCGCTTGGCCGCGGACATGGTCGCCGTTGTGGCCGATCAGGTCGGGCAGCTTGTACACGCCGGCGGCGAGGATGATCGGGGTCGCGAGCAGGAACGAGAAGCGCGCCGCGTCCTCATGGTCGAGGCCGCGCAGGAGACCGGCGACCATGGTGATCCCGGAGCGGCTGATGCCGGCGAACAGCGAGCCGACCTGCGCGACGCCCACGAACACCGACTCCTTGAATTCGAGCGTGTCGAGACGGCGACCCGGCTCGGGGCTGCTGGTGGTCTGGGGTTGCTGCGTCGAGAGCGCGCGCACCTCCGGCCGCCGTCGCACCACCTCACCCCCCGCCAGGATCAGCCCGTTGATGGTGAGGAACACCGCGGCCGCGAGCGGCTTGGCGAACGTCGTGCGGAGAAAGTGCTCGAACACGAGCCCGATGATGCCGGCGGGGATGGTCGCGACGATCAGGAGCCAGGCCAGTCGTTCGTCGGAGGTCTCGAGCTTGCGCGTGCGCAGTGTGTGGAAGAAGCCCTTGATGATGCGCACCCAGTCGTCGCGGAAGAAGATGAGCAGCGCGATTGCCGTCGCCACGTGCAACGCGACGAGGAAGGCGAGGTAGAAGGACTCGCCGGCCGACTGCGCACCGACGATGTGGTCCCAGCCGAGCCACGCGGGCACCAGCACCGAGTGGCCGAGACTCGAGATCGGGAACAGCTCGGTGACGCCTTGCAGCAATCCGATCACGATCGCCTGGATATAGCTCACGCCGAAATCCTTGATGGGGGGAGGCGAACCCTGCCGAGCTCGCCGCAAGACGGTAACCGCTCCCACGTTCACTCGAGGTATTACCGGCAAATACCAGGGGAAATCCTCGAGTAAACGAGAAGTTGCGCTGCGCGGTCGCGAGGGGTGCGCTCGGCAGCTAGCGCCGGCGGGCCCCGGCGTCGTCGTGCATGCGGTCGACGAGCGCAACAAGGCGGTCGTGCATCTCGCCGGCCGGGCGGTGCGCACGATCGCCGTGGCCGGCGAGGACCCATTCGAAGCGACAGGTGTGCGCGAGCCGTTCGAGCGAGCGGGCCAGCTCCGGCCACGAGTACCAGGTCGCGTGGCGATGCGCGGCAAGGTCGTTGGACTCGCGGCTCCAGTACAACGAGTCGCCCGAGAACAGGAACGTGTCCTCGAGCACGAATGCGGTACTGCCGCGCGTGTGGCCGGGGATCGCGAGCGCGTGCAGGCGGGGTTGGATCTCCACCAGCTCGGACCCGTCGATGAGGTCGGTCGCGAACGGGGCGGCGTCGACCTCGATCGCGTGGATCCACACCCGCGCGTCGAAGTGCTCGGCCCAGCGTTGCGCGTCGGCAACATCGTCCTGATGCGTCAACAACACGTGACGAATCCCGCCGAGCGACGCGATCGAATCGGCCAGCCGCCGGTTCCAGCGCGGTGAGTCGACGAGCACGTTGCCTTCGGGACGCACGGCAAAGAACGCGTTGGCTCCGAACGAGTCTTCGTGGTTGTAGCCGCAGTAGAAGACACCGTCGTGGAGCTCCTGGGGAAACAGACCCGGTGGTGGCCGGCGGTGCAGTGTGCGGGTGCCGATCGATTGGGT
>DASVIY010000225.1:0-15213 GCA_036386195.1 Acidimicrobiia bacterium
TCTGCTCGCCGGCCACGAGCGCGAGTCGATCGGGCACCGCATCGACCATCAGCTCGAAGAGGTCGGCGAAGTTGAACGACGGGGTCACAGGCCCGAAGTAGAACACGCGCTCATGACGCCGGACAAACTTCCGCGGCGTGCTGCGCTCACTCCCGGCCGAGCAGGAGTCGGGTCGCGGCTTCGAGGTCGTCGCCGACCCGCTCCGGCTGATCGACTCCGCCGACCCAGCCGATCAACGCCGAGAACCACACTTGCTGCAGCGCACGCGCGACGCGCAGGTCGCGCTCACTCGGCTCGCCCGGGTGCATCGCGCCGGTGATGATCGCGGTCATCGCCTCGGTGACGCGACGCACGGCGTCGGCATCGTCTGGTTGAGCGGAGCCCAACGCGCGCACCATCGCCGCGGTCACCTCGGGATGACGTTGCAGCGTGCCCGTGGCCCGTCGCAGCACTTCCACGACACGATCCGCCGCCGTCGCGCCGGCCGGTGGCCGTTGCCGCAAGCGCGCACCGAGCTCTTCGACCTGCTCGACGTTGGCTTCGAGCAACAGCCGTTCCTTCGACGAGAAGTAGCGGTACACGGTGCCGAGCGCGACGTTGGCCTCCGTCGCCACGTCGCGCATCTGCACCGCATCGAATCCCCCGCCCGCGGCAAGCACGAGCGCGGCGTCGAGCACCCGGCGGCGGCGCGCGGCCTGGTTGCGCGCGAGCGCAGTCGGAGTGGGGCCGGCTCGGAGCGGGACGGGTGCGGGCATCACGAAATTGAAACACGTTCTGATTTCGTGAGCAAGCATGCTCGGGTGTGTCGACGCCTTCGATGCCACAATCGGCGCCGCAGACGGGGGAGGTGCCGTGACGACCGACTTGCTCGAGCTGGCCGACCAGTTGTGGACCGGTGAGCGCGACATCGCAGACCACCATCCGATCATGCAGTGGGGCGACCTGGCAGAGGTAGGTGCCCGCACGGCGTTCGTGGCCGCGTTCGCGAACGTGAGCGCGTTCTCCACCGACGACGGCCTGGTGCTCGTCGACACCGGCAGCAGCTTCCTCGCGCACCAGGTGCACGACACCTTGCGCACTTGGAACGGCGATGCGCTCCACACCGCGGTCTTCACCCACGGCCACATCGACCACTGTTTCGGTGTCGAGCACTACGACGCCGACAACGCGGCGAGCGGTGCCGCTCCCCCGCGGGTGGTCGCGCACGAGGCCATCACCGCACGCTTCGATCGCTACCGCATGACGGCCGGTTACAACGGTGCGATCAACCGTCGCCAGTTCCAACTCCCCGCGTTCGAGTGGCCGGTCGACTATCGCTATCCCGACGAGACCTACCGCGACGCGATGACACTCGACGTCGGCGGTGAGCGCTTCGAGTTGCACCATGCCCGCGGTGAGACCGACGATCACACCTGGGTCTGGATACCCGCACGCCGCACACTGTGCTGCGGTGATCTGTTCATCTGGGCTTCCCCCAACTGCGGCAACCCGCAGAAGGTGCAGCGGTACGCGCTCGACTGGGCGACGGCGCTGCGCCAGATGGCCGAGCTCGGCGCCGAGACGTTGCTGCCCGGTCACGGGCTCCCGATCATCGGCGTCGACCGCGTGCGCACGTCATTGCTCGACGCGGCCGCATTGCTCCAGACGCTGCATGACCAGACGGTCGCCTCGATGAACGCGGGCGCGACGCTCGACGAGGTGCTGCGCGGCATCGACTATCCCGACGACCTGCTCGCAAAGCCCTACTTGCGGCCGGTGTACGACGAGCCCGAGTTCGTCGTCCGCAACGTGTGGCGGCTGTACGGCGGCTGGTACGACGGCAACCCGGCGCGTCTCAAGCCCGCACCCGATGCCGACGTGGCGCGTGAGGTCGCCGCGCTCGCGGGTGGCGCGGCGCATTTGGCCGCAAGGGCGCGCGCGCTGGTCAGCGAAGGCGACCTTCGGCTCGCGGGCCATCTCGCGCAACTCGCCGGCCTCGCCGCGCCCGACGATGCCGCCGTGCAGCTCGTGCGCGCAGAGGTCTACGAGGCGCGCGCCGCGGCCGAACCCTCGACCATGGCCAAAGGCATCTTCTCGGCTGCAGCCGCCGACTCCCGGGCTGCACAGGCGCCGCCCGCATGACGTCGGGCTCAGCCGTCAAGACGACGAAGCAGCGCGTACGCCGGCACTGGCCCGTGCTCGCTGTCGCGCTCGCCGCGTTCGTGTGTTCGCTCGTGGTACGCGACACCGTGTTCCCCCTGTACTCGGGCAACAAGGACGAGGGCGTCTACGTCATGCAGGCCAAGACACTCGTCGACGGTCATGTCACGCTGCCCACCGAGGGCCCGGAGACGAGGTTCACCCGACCGTTTCTCACGGGCATTCGTGATGACCGCATCTTCTTCGCCTTCCCCGCCGGATGGCCGGCGTTCCTCGCCGTTTCCCAGTTGCTCTTCGGGGCGATGCGCGTCGGGCTCGCGCTGCTGTGTGCGGCAGCCGTGATCGCGCTCTACCTCTTCGCGCTGGAGATCACGCGTGAACGTCGCATGGCGCTGATCGCGAGCACGATGCTCGCCCTGTCGCCGATCTTCATCATTCAGAGCGGCCTGTTCCTCAGCTACCTCTACACGCTGTGTCTCGGGTTCCTGTTCGGGTTCGCCGTGCTCCGCGGCGCGCGCGTCGGGTCGAGATGGCTGCTCGCGCTCGCGGGTGCGCTGCTCGGTGTCATCTTCCTGACCCGGCCCTTCGACGCCGGGTTGTGGGCAGTGCCGTTCGGCGTGTACTTCATCGCGACCCACCGCAGTCGGTGGCGCGAGTTGCTGCCGATCATCGGCTGGACGGCCGTGGGTTTCGCGCCGCTGTTCGCGATCGCCGTCGGCTACAACATCGCCGTCACCGGCAAGCCGTTGCTGTTCCCGATCACCGCCGCCGAGCCGCTCAACAAGTTTGGCTTCGGTCTCCGGCGGCTGGCTCCGACAGCCAAAGCAATCAACTACCAGCCGTCGAAGGCCTTCGACGCCGCCTTGCACAACTTCAACGCGCTTCCCGGCTGGGTGCTCGGCAGCTGGGCCGGAATCGCGCTGGCGCTGGGTGGTCTGGTGCTCCGCCGCCGAGCGGCGACGACGTGGCTGCTGGTCGGTATCGCGGTCGTCTTCCCATTGGGCTACCTGTACTACTGGGGCCTCGTCTTGATGGCCGACGGCGCACAAGGCATCGGCCCGCAGTACTACATCCCGATGCTCGCGCCACTCACCATCCTCGGCGCCACCGCGCTCGTCTGGATCTGGGACCAACGGAGGCTCGTCGCGGCAGGTGTCGGCGTGGTCGCGCTCGTGATCTCCGTCCCGATCCTCACCCACAAGATCGACGACCAGCAGCTCGTCGCGGACAACTACCAGCAGTCAAAGGACGCACTCGACGCCGCACATCTCGAGCACGCACTCGTCTTCGTGCCCCACTTCAGAGACCCATTCCTGCTCACCGAACTGTCCTTCGCGATGAACCGCCCCGACCTCGGCGGCCCCGCGCTCTACGCGGTCGACCTCGATACTGCGAACTTGACGATGGCGGTGAAACACCCGGATCGCACGCCGTATCTCCTCGAACGTGAGCTCCAACCGGGCGGGGACGTCTTCCGCTCGAGGCTGAAGCTCCAACAGCTTTCGCTCGAGCACGGCCGCGCGTTCTCAGCACACGAGCGGATCACGAACCCGGGAAACGACAAGGTGGTCGTGGCCTATGTCGATGCCGGCCGGGGCATCGAGCAACGCGTGCTCGACACGGCATCGAGCAAGGGGAAGACGTACTCGGTCGATTGGGTCGTCGACGCCGGCGGGTCGGTGCTGAACAGCTCTGCGGTGACCGCGCCGAACGGCCTCGCCACTGTCGCAGTCGGCGTCGCCTTCGGCGCCACTGATCGGATCGACGCCCTTGCCGATCGGTGGGAGCGACGGTTCCCTACTCGCACCGACGCACGCGGCCTCGACGTGTTGACGCCCGGCATACCGTACCACCGCTTGGTCTTTCCCAAGGTCAAAGTGTGGGCAAAGGCCGACGTCGACCACGTGCTGCGCGTCAACACGGTTGTGCACCGCTGACGCGCCGCGTCACGACAGGTGCGCCTGCAATTCCCCGGCGGCGCGGCGGCCGGTTGCGTAGGCCGCGTGCACGACCGCGGCGATCGTGGTGGTCGCGGTGCCGTCGCCAGCCCAGAAGAGTGCGCCCGTATCAGGCGCGGCGAGCGCGGCGCGCGACCCTGCGCCGCCCAGACGCACGAAGCTGTAGCCACCGCGCGTGTTGGGGTCGGTGCACCAGTCGATGCGGCGCGAGTCCTCCACGAGACGCGACGGCTTCGCGTCGGGAAACAGCCGGTCGAGATCGGCGAGACCGACGGCGGCAGCATCGGGCTCGGTGAGCACCGACAACGCCCGGGCGCGATACCCGCCGATGTACGCGGTGAGCACAGGTGGCGCGTCGGCGCGTCCGTACAGCGGTGTCCAGTAGTGCCGCACGGGACCGTCGCAGCCGAGCATGGTCAGGTCTTCGGGCCAGAAGCGTTCGGAGAAGCGGTACAGAATCTTCATCACCGAGCCCATCTCGAGGCCGTTGAGCGCGTGCCATTTGCGCGCCGGCAAGTCGGGCTCGAAGCGCACCGCCGCCGATTTGAGGACGCCCACGGGAAGCGTGCACACCGCCGTGCGCGCGGTGATCGTCTCACCGACGGTGGAGACCGCAGACACCGAATCCGCCGTCCAGTGGATCTCCGCGATTCGGACCCCGAACCGCACGTCGAGATCCCGCGCGATCCATTGCGGCAGCGCGTCGTACCCCTGCGCCACGCGGTGGTCGATGCCGAGCTCGAGCTCGACCACCCGATCGTCGCGCAGGCCGCGCATCGACAGCTCGTGCTGGTCGCCAAGGGGGTGAATCGTGAGCATCAGGTCGGCCATCACGCGCGCCGCGCCCCGCACGTCTCGCTCGGCGACGAACTCCGCGGCGCTCATGTCGGGACCGTCGAACCGTTGCATCTCGCCGAGCATGTTGCCCATGGCGCGCAAGGTCGGGTCGTTGTAGATCTCGGGACTCTTCACACCGTCGATCGACAGCAGAAACCCCTCGACCGGATTGCACGGCAGCAGGTCGAACCCGGCTTCGCGCGCCTCGGGCAGCGTGCCGGCCTCGGCCGTGTGGATGAACTCGGCGCCGCGCTCCACCGGCAGGTCGCAGAACTCGCGGTCGGTGTGCACGCGACCCCCGACACGGTCCTGCGCTTCGACAACTAGCACGTCGAGCCCGGCGCAACGCGCGTCGCGCGCCGCGGCGACGCCGGCCATTCCCGCGCCGATCACGAGCACGTCGAGCACACGTCCTCCCCGGATTGGTGCCGGAGGCGTCATGGTAGCGTCGCCGCTCGTGAGTGAGACCTGGCGCTACGTCGATTGTGGCGCGGTCGACGCGTTTCAGAACAACGCCCAGATGGCCGTGCTCGCGCGCTCAGTGTCAGAGGCCGGCGTCGCCGCGCTCCAAACGAGCGTGTGGGGCGCGACACATCTCAACGTCGGATGGTTCGACGACGTCGACAGCACGCTCGACCTCGCCGCGTGCCGGCGACTCGACGTGCAAGTGATCCGCCGACCCTTTGCCGGTGGTGGCACCGCGTTCTACGACGCCGGCTGCGCCGTGATGTGGGGACTGCTGCACCCGAAAGGCGCGGGTCACGACGATCTCGATGCCGAGATCGCACGCGTGCAGCCCATCGTGTCCGACACGCTCGACCGCCTCGGCTTGACCGAAGTGCGGTTCGAGGGCTCGGCCGACCTGCGGTGGCACGGGCGCAAGCTGGGTGGCGTGTCGGCGGGTGACATGGGTCGGGTCATCAGCGTCGGCGGATTTCTCAACATCAAGGCACCCGACCTGGATCGCTACCTGCAGGTCGTGCGCGTGCCCGACGAGAAGTTCAAGGACAAGCTGGTCAGCGACATGCGTGAGTACGTCTGCACCGCGGAGGAGGTCACCGGCAAGGCGCTCGGGTACCGCGACTTTCGCGACGCGCTGCTCTCGGCTGTCACCGACGCCGGGATCGAGCTCGAGATCGCGCCGCTCACAGACGTAGAGGAGGCGGCTCGCGCGAAGATCTCGCAGCGCATCGCATCCGACGACGCGGTGCGGCGTATCTCGTCCGACCGATTTCGCGCGACCCACGAGCGCACCGGACAACAGGTCGGCTTCGGCAACCACAAGGGCCGCAAGCTGTGTCGCGCAGGCGTCGCGCTCGACGAGCGCGGCACCGCCGTGGCGGTGATGATGGCGGGCGACATGCACGTCGCGCCACCCGACACGCTCGACCGCGTCGCCACCGCACTCGTCGGTGTCGACACGCACGATGCCCACGATGTTCACGGACGAGTCGCGTCTATCTGGGACGGCTCCGACGTGCATCAAGCCGACGCGACGACGGGCGTGACCACCGACGACCTGTGCGCGGCGATTGCAACCGCGGTTGACAACGCCCGCCCGTCGAAGACGGAGGCACGATGAAGATCGCGAGATCCACCATCTTGGTGACCGGTGCGTCGTCGGGCATCGGTGCCGCGCTCGCGCCGATGCTCGCGGCGAAGGGTGCGACGGTCGGGATCGTCGCCCGGCGCGCCGACCGGCTCGAACAGACCCTCGAACAGTGTCTCGAGCACGCGCCGCAATCCCGCATGTGGACGGCCGACCTCTCCGACCTCGATGCGGCCGAGCAGGTCGTGACCGACGCATGGAGCGCGTTCGGCGCGCTCGACTGCCTCGTCAACAACGCGGCGGTCGGCAAGCGCAAGCTCGTGACCGATCACACGCCCGACGACGTCGACTACGTCTTGCGCACCAACTTCCTGTCGCCGATCCGCATGGCACTGAAGGTCCTCCCGATGATGCTCACACGCGGGTCGGGCACCATCGTCAACGTCGGCAGCGGCGGCGGCCGCTTCGGGATCGTCCATGAGTCCGCGTACTGCGCGGCGAAGTTCGCGATGACCGGCTGGAGCGAGGTCGCGGCCATGGATCTGTTCGACGCGCCGGTCGAGATCAAGCTCATCCAGCCCGGTGCGATCGCGACCGAGATCTGGGAGCCGCAACCGGGCGAGCTGTCCGGGCTGCCGGGCGCGGAGTTCGCGACTGCGGCGGAGTGCGCGACCGGCATTTGCGACGCGATCGAGACAGAGGGGATGGAGTTCTTCGTCCCGGCCGACCTCGAAGGCCACGTACAGTTCAAGAACTCCGACCTCAACGCCTGGATCGACTTGATGGCCCAGATCGGCAAAGCGAAATAGCCCGTGACCGATCGCCTGTTCTTCCGCCAACTCCTGTCCGGCGCCGACTTCGCGACCCAGACCGACCTGGCCGGTCAGATGGTCAACTTCGTGTACCTCATCGGCGATCGTGAGACCGGCGATGTCGTTGCGGTCGATCCTGCGTACAGCATTCCCGAGCTCCTCGACATCATCGATGCCGAGGGCATGAACCTCACCGGTGTGCTCGTCACCCACTGGCATCCCGACCACATCGGCGGCGACCTGATGGGCTACTGGATCGAAGGCCTCCGCGAGCTCCTGGGGCGCGGCGCGCCGGCGCCGGCGCACGTGCAGCACGCCGAAGTCGAGTGGGTCGTCAAAGCGACCGGCTTGAGCGCGTCCGATCTCGTTGCCCACAGCAGCGGCGACACCGTCATGGTCGGAGCGATCCCCGTCAAGCTCATGCACACTCCCGGCCACACGCCCGGCAGCCAGTGCTTCGTAGTCGACGGCAAGCTCGTCGCCGGCGACACGCTGTTCCTCGACGGCTGCGGGCGCACCGACCTACCGGGTGCGGATTCCGACGAGATGTACTTCAGCTTGACGCAACGACTGACGGCCGTTCCCGACGACACGCTGCTCTACCCGGGCCACATGTACTCACCTCATCGGTTCGCGACCATGGGCGAAACGCGGCGGACCAACTACGTGCTCCAGATCCCGAAGCTGGAGCAGTGGCGGGCGATGTTCGACGACCGGATGTGACGAGCGCGGCTGATCAACTCCGGAGGAGCTCGTCAATGGCCGAAGCCGCTTGCGGCGGACCGAGTGCAAAGCCCTGCGCGAGCTTGCAGCCGAGCGCGGTGAGCGACGCCTGCTGATCCACGCTCTCGACCCCCACGGCGATGACGTCGAACCCAATGGAGTCGGCGAGTTGCACGGCCGTCGCGATCAATCCCGCGTCGAGCGGGTTGTGCGAGACGTTCTGCACGACAGCACGGTCGATCTTGACACTGACGATCGGCATTCGCCGCAGATGCCACAGCGAGGTCGCGGCGCTTCCGAAACCGTCGATGCTGAGGTTCACACCGAGACTGTGTAGATCATCGAGGCGCGCCACCGATTCCTCGAGATCCGACAGCAGCGCTTCTTCCGGCGCCTCGACACAGATTCGCGATGGATCGACCCGGCTCTCCTCGACCGCCGACGCGACCTCGCTC
Organism: Acidimicrobiia bacterium; assembly: GCA_036386195.1. GTDB lineage: Bacteria > Actinomycetota > Acidimicrobiia > IMCC26256 > JBBRZM01 > JBBRZM01. The sequence continues at coordinate 8,474 of DASVIY010000225.1, forward strand.
ACGAGCGAGGGCCGTGCAAGATTCGCGCGCGACACGTTGATGTGTGTCATTGGCGACGCGCCATGCTGCATCTTCTGCCAATGAGCCGCCTGCTTGCAGACGGTCCGCATGACCCAGCGGTCGATCAGCACCGCGAGCCTTGACTCTTCGGCGATGTCGATGAAATCGGACGCCACGAGCTCGCCGTAGCCGGGGCGGTTCCATCGCACGAGCGCCTCGACACCGACCACGGACAGATTCTGGAGGTCGACGACCGGCTGGTAGGCGAGTGCGAGCTGGTCGCGGTCAACCGCGTGGCGGAGGTCGTCTTCCAACTCGAGTCGAGCCTCGACAATCGCTCCGAAATGATCGTCGAAGAGTCGCACACCGCGACCGCCGCGTGCCTTGGCGCCGTACATCGCGGCATCCGCACGCTGCATGACATCTTCGCCACGATCCTGCTCGTCGCCCGCGACGGCAACGCCGATGCTCGCCGTAATCGCGCCCTCGAGCCCGGCGATCGCCGTGGAGGCGATCGCGCGCTCGAGCCGCTCGGCCAGTCGAACGGCGTCGTGGACGGCGGACAGGTCGGGCATGACGACCGCGAACTCGTCGCCGCCGATGCGCGCCGCCGTGTCACTCAACCGGATCGAGGTGCGAATACGGTCCGCGATCGCAGTGAGCGCGACGTCGCCGGCGTGATGGCCGTACGAATCATTGACGGCTTTGAAGCCGTCGAGGTCGATGAACAGGAGCGCCACGATGATCCCCTCGCGGCGGCGGCGGGCCAGTGCCTGCTCCAGATGGTCGAGGAACAAACGGCGGTTGGGAAGCCGGGTCAGCGGGTCGTGCAACGCCTGGTGATTGAGTTGCGCCTCCATCTCTTTGAGGCGAGTGATGTCGCGAGCGATCCCGTCGATGGCGATCAGGGTGCCGCGGTCGTCGAACACGGGCGTGACGCGGTACTCCATCCACAGCAGGTCGCCGTTGCGGCACATCCACCGGACGGTAAACGGGTCGGCGAGTTGATGCGGTTCTTCGAGGCGGGCGCGAAAGCCGGTGCGATCGTGCTTGTGGATGATCTCCAGCGCGAGCGAGGGGTTCTCGATGACGTCGTGGGGGTGGTAGCCGGTCATCGTCTCGAACGCGGCGCTCAGAAACTCGATGCGGTACTCCGGAAGCCCCTCGCCATGGACGATGGCGTACCGGAACAGCACGTCGGGCGCGTGCTCGGCGAGCATGCGAAACCGTTCTTCACGCGCCGCGACGTCCGCGTTCGCGGCCTCGAGCGCCCGCCGCAATTCCGCCTCCATCAGCGCCCGCTCGATGCTCGGGAGCAGCCGGTCGAGGTTGGCCTTCGGCACGTAATCGACCGCGCCCGCCTTGAGGAGCTCGACGGCCGTCTCCTCACCGATTGAGCGCGCCACATAGATGACGAGCGCGTCGCTCGCGGCGTGCACCCGGCGCAGCGTCTCGCCGGCGGCGATCCCGAAGGGCGCGTAGTCGCAGAGCACGAGGTCCCAGGAGCTCCGCTCGAGACTCGACTCGAGGTCCGCGGCGCTACCGGAGTGGTGGCAACGTGCATTCAAGCCCGCCGCCTCGAGCTCCTGAGCGACGAGCTCGGCGTACTCGACATCCGCGTCGACGATCAACACTTCGAGAACGCTTCCGGACAGCTGCGCGCTCACCGGGGTCCTCCTGACCACGGGACTCACTCGCGACGTGCACGTGCACGTACACGAGCCTGCTCGCTGCTGAACAGCCGGCGGCAGACTACTCGACGCAGTACTCACCCCCGCGCAGGCTTCGCGACGCCGCGTGCGCGATCCGGTCAAGTCGGATCGAAAGTTACCGGCAGTCGATCGGGGCCGCGGAACGCGAAGCCTTCGATGACGGGAGCAGGAGCGTCAGTATCGAGCATCAGGTTCGGAAGCCGGTCGAGAATCGCGTCGAGCGCGACGCGCAGCTCGAGCCGCGCGAGATGCATGCCGAGGCACTGGTGCGGTCCGGTGCCGAAGGCCAAGTGGTGTTGCGCGCGACGATCGAGGCGCCACTCGTCGGCGTCGGCAAAGCGCGACTCGTCGCGGTCGGCCGAGCCAGTGAGCACGTTGACCGACGCGTTGGCCGGGATCGGGCAGCCCGCGACCTCGGTGTCGCGTGCAGCGACGCGACTCACCATCGTCACCGAGGTCTCCCACCGCAACGTTTCTTCGATCACTGCGGGCATCAGGGTGCGGTCGGCGACGACCTTGGCAAGGACCTCGGGGCGATCGAGCAGCGCCAGCAGACAGCTACCCATCACCCGGAACGTGGTCTCGGCACCGGCCGGCAACAGGAGGCGCAGGAAGCCGTAGATCTTCTCGTCGGTGAGGCGCTCACCGTCGATCTCCGCCGTGACCAGCTCGCTGATGAGGTCGCCGCGCGGGTTGTGGCGCCGATCTTCGACAATGGGTGTGAGGTAGTCGCGCATCCCCTGCGATGCCGTCATGCCCTCCTCGGGATGCAGCGGGCCAGTATTGATCGACTCCGCCCACTGATGAAACTGCTGATGATCCTCGAGGGGCACGCCGACGATCCCGCAGATGACCTGCACCGGATATTGCTTCGTGACGTCGGCTACGAGGTCGGCACGCCCGAGTGGCGCGATGCGGTCGAGCAGCTCGCCGATGAGCGGCCCGACGAGCTCGCGGTCCCAACGCTCGAGCACCGATGCGCGGAACGCCTTCGCCACGAGGTTGCGGTACTGCCGATGCTCGGTGCCGTTCATCGCCAGGATCAGCTCGCCCATGTACTCGCCGATCACCTCCGCGTTGATCGACGACGAAAACGTCTCCCAGTCGCGCAGCACGTGCTCGACGTCGTCGTAACGGGTGATGGAGTAGTTGGGACGGCCGTCGAGGCCGCGGCCCTCGTGCCGGATGACGGGACACTCGTGCCGGGCCCGGTCCCACATCTCGTAGGGCTGCGCACGGAGCCATTCGTCGTAGCTCGACGGCCCGTCGTACCTCATCCGCGCCTCACCCCCGGCGTCACGGCCCACTTCGGTCAGCTCAGTTGCATCGACTTCACTTCGAGGAACTCCTCGAGGCCGTACCTGCCGTACTCGCGGCCGATACCCGACTGCTTGTACCCGCCGAATGGTGCGAGCGGGTTGAAGCCCTGCCCGTTGATGTCGACCTGGCCCGCGTGGATGCGGCGCGCCACCCTGGTGGCGTGCTCCTTGTCACCACCGAAGACGCCGGCATGCAGTCCGTAGATCGTGTCGTTGGCGATGTGGACGGCGTCTTCTTCGTCGGTGTACGTGATGATCGACAGGACGGGACCGAAGATCTCCTCCTGCGCGATCGTCATGTCGTTGCGCACCTCGGAGAACACCGTGGGCCGCACGAAGTAGCCGCGGTCGAGCCCTTCGGGCGCGTCGGCCCCACCGGTGACGAGCGTGGCGCCTTCCTCGACACCCTTGCGGATGAAGCCGCGCACGCGTTCGCGTTGCGCGTCGGAGATCATCGGCCCCAGGCGGGTGGCAGGGTCCATCGGGTCGCCGGTGGTGTAGCTCTCCGCGACCTCCTTGACCTTGGCGATGAACTCGTCCTTGCGGCGCTCGGGCACCAACATGCGCGTCCACGCGATACACGTCTGGCCGCCATTGAGATAGCAGCTGCCCAACCCCGCAGCGACCGCGTCGTCGAGCGGCGCGTCGTCGAGGATGATGAACGGCGACTTGCCGCCGAGCTCGAGCGCCACCGCCTTCACCTGGTCGGCCGCGAGCTGCGCGACCCGCTTGCCGGCGCGGGTCGAGCCGGTGAACGAGACCATCGCGACGTCGTGGTTCTTGACGAGCGCCTCGCCGGCGACCGGGCCGAAGCCCGACACGAGGTTGAAGACGCCGGCAGGGAGGCCGACCTCGTCGACGATGTCGGCGAGGATGAACGCACTGAGCGGCGCGAGCTCGCTCGGCTTCAGCACGACGGTGCAGCCGGCGGCGAGCGCAGGCGCGACCTTGGCGACGACCTGATGCAGCGGATAGTTCCACGGCGTGATGCAGCCGACGACACCGACCGGCTCGCGCACGACGAGCGAGTTGCCGATCTGCTCCTCGAACGGGAACTCCTGCACGATCTGCTGAAACGAGCCCATCATCATCGCGGGGAGCCCGGCTTGCGCGATCTGGGAGAACGCGAACGGCATCCCGACCTCACCGGTGATCGTCGTCGCGAGCTCGTCGAGGCGGGCGTTGAGCCCTTCGTGCAGCCGGCCCAGGTACTTCGCGCGGTCCTCGACCGACGTGATGCTCCACGTGTGAAACGCGGTATTGGCCGCGGCGACCGCCCGGTCGACATCGTCGGGGGTGCCTTCGGGGACCCGTCCCATGACCTCTTCGGTCGTGGCGTTGGTGACGTCGATGGTGCCGCTGCCCGTGGACGGCACCCAGCTTCCGTCGATGTAGAGCTTGTCGCGGTTCTGCATGTGGACTCCCCGGTGAGCGTGCGCGACGCTTCGTGGCGCGAGCGCCAATGTACCGCCATTGCTGACGTGAGCGTCAGCCGGAGAACTGTCACAGCCCGTCGGTATTCTGTGTACATACCGGAGCATCAGATCGCCTGAGTCGACGTGATCGGAGAGACGCGATGACGGAACGCGAGCGCCTCACCAAGATGATGCTGCCGATTGGTGTCTACCACCAGTCCGGCGACTCGACGACGATGGGGCCGCCGAAGAAGGTCGGGTCCGGAGCCCGGCGGGCGAAGACCGCGAGCAAGGGCTCGTCGCGCACGAGGCCCCGAGACTGACAACATCCGGCGGCGGCCCGAGGTCGCCTCTACCATGCTCGACATGCCTCACTCAGGTGTCGACCCCTTCGCGGAGAACGACGACCAGCAGGCATTGCGCGCCCTGGCCCGAGATGTCGCCGTCCGTGATCTCGCACCCAACGCCCGTCACTGGGACGAGACCGAGGAGTTCCCACAAGGATCGTGGGACGCCCTGCGCAAAGCCGAGCTCTTCGGCATCACGATCAGCGAGCAGTACGGCGGCATGGGCATGGGCGACATCGAGGCGGCGATCGTGCTCGAGGAGCTCTCGCGCGTCGACGTGTCGAGCGCGATCCTCGCCCAGCTGATCTTCAACGGCCCGCCGCGCGCGATCGAGCATCTCGGCACCGACGCACAGAAGCAGCAATGGCTGCCCCTCGCCGCGAGTGGCGAAGCGCTCTTCTGCATCGGCATCAGCGAGACCGAAGCCGGGTCGGCCGTCAACCACATGCGCGCGCGGCTCACGGCCGACGGCGACGGCTACCGGCTCACCGGCTACAAGAACTACGTGACCGGCGGCCACAAGGCCCGGTGCTGCCTCGTGTGGTGCCGTTTCCCGGGCAGTGAAGGTTCCAAGGGCATCGGCGCCGTGCTCGTCGACCTCGAGAGCGACGGCGTGACGCTCGTCGGCACGCACATGAAGATGGGCCTGCGCGGCACCAGCGAGGCCGAGCTCGCGTTCGACGACGTGTACGTGTCACCCGACGACGTGCTGCTGGCCGGCGACCCGTCTTCAAGCGACGCGTTCAAGCAGCTCATCGCGCACATCAACCACGAGCGGTGCGGCAACGCGGCAATGTGCGTCGGTGCGGCCACCGGCGCGCTCGAGTACGCGGTGCGCTACATGAACGAGCGCATGGTCGGCGGCAAGCCGCTCGCGTCGTTCCAGGGATTGCAGTGGAAGATCGCCGACATGGCAACGCAGCTCGAGGGCGCGCGGCTCCTGCTGAAGCGGGCGCTGTACCTCGCCGGCCCGCACGGCACGCCTCCCGCGCTGGAGACCGCGATGGCGAAGACGGCCGCGAACCTGGCCGCCAAGCTTGTCTGTGACGAGGCGATCCAGCTGCTCGGCGGCTACGGGTACTCACGCGAGTACCCCATCGAACGGATGTACCGCGACATCCGAGGTCTCTGCATCGGCGCGGGCACGGTGGAGATCCAGCGCAACTACGTCGGCACGCAGGTGTTGCGGGGCGCTACGACCGTGAGCACGGGCTGGCACAACCCGCTCGACTGAGCACGCGCCTGTGAAGCTCCGACCCACATACCGAACGCCGCGCGCGCCCGACTATCTACGACCCGGTGGGCCGTGGGACGTTCCGTCGCTCGACGTGTTGTGCTGCGATGCCGCACGCGAGCGGGGGCGCCGGGAGCTCCTGGTCGACGAGTCGGCGGGCGTGCGTTGGAGCGGTGGCGAGCTCGAGGCCGGAGTCTCCGCGCTCGCCGGTGGGCTGCGCGCCGCGGGCGTCGGGCGCCGTGACGTGGTCGCGTGGCAGTGCCCCAACTGGCACGAAGCCGTGCTGCTCTTCCGAGCCTGCTGGCGCCTCGGCGCGATTGCCGCGCCGATCCATCATCAGGCCGGCGAACGCGATGTGGCCCGCATGTTGTCGATCGTCGAGCCCAAGGTGTGGTTGTCGCCGCACGACGTGCGCGGCCGCCACGCGCGCTTTGCCGAGCTGACCACTCAGGTCGCGTCGGTGGGTCACTCCGCCGCGCGCCCGAGTGACCTCGCGGTGGTGCTGTTCACCGCGGGATCGACCGGGGAGCCGAAGGCGGCGCTGCACACCCAGCGCGGCCTGGCCTACAAGGCCCGGGTCATGGTCGACGCGCACCGCCTCCGCGGCCGCGACGCGGTGCTGATGCCTGCACCGCTCTCGCACATCTCGGGCTTGCTCAACGGCGTGCTGCTCCCGGGCGTGCTGCCCTTCCGCAGCGTGTTGATGCCGCGAT
>DASVIY010000226.1:0-2498 GCA_036386195.1 Acidimicrobiia bacterium
GTCGAGGTACCACCAGTACTCCTTGGCATCCTCGCCGTGGTTTCCTTCCGGTCCCGTCAGACCGAAGATCCGTTCCTTCAGGATCGCGTCGCGGCCATTCCAGAGACTCAGCGCGAGACACAGGTTCTGGCCGACGTCGCACAGCCCTGCCAGCCCGTCCTCGTTCCACCGAAACACGCGGGATCGTGCGTGATCATGCGGGAACGACGACCACGCGTCGCCGCTCTCGCTGTAGTCCTCGCGCACCGAGCCCCAGGCTCGCTCGGAAAGATAGGGACCCCACTGGTACCAGTCGCTGGCGGCGGAAAGATCAGCCTCGGGAGCGGCAACCGTTGCCATGCGCTGGTGCTCGGCAGTCAGGGGTGGGCGCTTGTTCGCCACGGTCGACCTCTCCCAGGTCAGTCGCTCGCTGGACGCGCATCGCTCACCGACCGCGTGCACGACTTCCCGGCACGTGTCTACCTGGCTGCGAGATTCGCCCCGTGCTGACCGGCAGGAATTTACCCGGTCCTCATCCCGTCGCAACTCGGCGTTTCACAACACCGAGCAGTACGCGAACAACCGCATCGAGTGCGACCCACGGCCGGCTCAAAGCCCGGCTCCGACCGATGCGGGGCCTCAAACGCGACCACACCGAAGGTGTGGTCATGCGCGGTCACGCGTTGATGCAGAACCTGCGTCGCGGCCACTACGAACTCGGGCTTGACGCCCGCCACCACCAGCGCATCGAGATCGCATTCACCGAACTCGCCCGGACGATCTGAACGGGAACCAGGACGACACCTCGGTACCGCGCCGCCCGATCCAACCCAACGCAACAGCGCCGTCGGACCCAATCGCGCGTGTCCCAGTAACGGCACATCGGTGGCGCGTTTCTCGGCCTCTTCCGCGGGATATTGGGACAGTGTGCTGGCTTCCGCTGTACAAGCAACGGAGGCGCGTCTGACTGACCGGACGTCGACGCCGCCGCGGCCCGCACTGGCGAGCGCTGACGTTCTCACGCAGCCACGGTCGTCGCTGTTACGCCTCTTTGACCACCGAGTACCAGACTCGTTCGGCGACTGTGTGGACGAGGTCGCCAATGCGAGAAAGTCGGCGGTAGATCTCGCGCCGAGATGTGACTTCACGCAAGTCGGAGACTTGGAGGAGCGCTGACATCGCGGGCCGGTAGGCGTGCTCGACCCGGCGCTGGCTCTTGATCGCGGCATCGGCGGCCCGGGTGGCGTCATTGTCGCTGCCGAGACATCGGAACGCGTCGGCGAGATGGCCGACCGCTTCCGCGAGGAGCGTGACCATCTCGTGCGTCGGAGCGTCGGGCTTCATGTCCATGACTTCCATCTCACGCACGAGATCCTTCGCCGCGTTGAGCACCTCGTCGAGGTCGGCCGACAGTGTGTAGAGGTCCTCGGCGTCGAGCGGAGGTGAGAACGCGTCTCGGAGGGTCCGCCAAAGTTCGCGTTTGGCGGCATCGGCGCGATGCTCGCAGTCGCGGACAGTGCCCTCCGCGGCGGCGTCACCGTCAGACCAGGCGACGAGCGCGTCCATCGCCTCCACCGTGATCGCGGCCTGCTCGCGGAGCATTGCGAGCAGATCCGGATTCTCCGGCAGGAACCAACGTTTGGTGGTCACGTCAACCACCTCCAAGGCAGCAGAGCGACGACCGCGAACACGGCGGTTGCCGGAACGGTCACCAGCCAGGCGATCAGCATGGCGCGCACGACGCGCCAGCGCACGTGGCGCCAACGGTGCCGTCCGCCGCCCACGCCGACTACCGACGACGCCACGACCTGGGTCGTGCTCACGGGTGCGCCCAGCACTGACGCGCCGAGCAGAACCGCGGTGGACCCACTTTGGCTCGCGAGCGCATCGATGGGTCGGATCAGGATGATGCGCCGGCCGAGCGTCCGCACGATCGGCCAGCCACCCAGCGCGGTCCCCGCGGTGAGTGCGAGGCCGCACGCCAGTTCGACCCATGGCGGCGGCGCGAGATGCCCGAGCTCGCCGCCGGCCACGAGAAGGAGCGCGACGACGCCGACAGCCTTTTGCGCGTCGTTGGCGCCGTGACTCAGCGCGAGACCTTCCGACATGATCCATTGCCCGGCGCGCACGGGCCCGCGTACGCGCCGGGTGCTTCGCTGCGCGGCGCGGTGCAATGCGCGGTCCACGACGAGCCCGGCCGCGAAGCCCACCACGGGCGCGATCGTCAGATAAGTAGCGACGCCGAGCACCCCGACCGGTTTGATTCCGTCGAAGCCGCCCCAGTTGACCGAGCCGGAGCCGCCCTCGGCGAGCGCGGCGCCGACGAGGCCGCCGAGCAGCGCGTGTCCCGAGCTCGACGGCAAGCCGCGCCACCAGGTGAGCCCGTTCCACACGACCGCGCCCGTGAGCGCGGCACCGAGCACCGGGATCACCTCGTTGTTCGGGACGGTCACGATTCCCTCGATCGTGTTCGCGACCGCGCTGCCGAACAGGAGCGGGCCGACGATGTTGGCGACGGC
>DASVIY010000227.1:0-4158 GCA_036386195.1 Acidimicrobiia bacterium
GCGGCGTCAGAGAAGCCTGGCTTCTTCAGAGACTCGACTAGTTCCGCAAAGCGCTCGCTGTACTGAAGGACCTTGCGAGACAGGCCGGTGAAGTTCTCGGAGCTGGGGATTTCATGAGCCATGGTCACATCTCCAGTTCAGCTGCATCGGGCAAGTACGGGCTGGGATAGGGACGCCATTGGCGAACCAAGTTCCCTGCTACTCCATTCGTCAATGTCTGCTTCCGACCGTCCTTGTAGGTGAACGTGCCCTCGACGTTCTCCCAATCCAACATCGTGAACGGACAGTCCGGCGGTTCAGTGGAAGCCCAGACTCGGCTACCGACGACATTGCCGGTGAGCACCAGTTCGCCCGCATCGGTATCGATGGAGACCTTGTAGCGGGTCGGAATCAGCGCGCCGAGCAACGGATGCAGCGCCCAGTCATGGTGCTCGATGTCGAAGCCGCCATTTGGGAAGTACGCGTCGTCGTCGCGCATGTACAAGGACATGACCTTGTAGTTGCTGGCCTTTATCTGCTCGACGCAGCCCTGCATCTCGTCGAAATGGAACCAATTCCAGTCGTGCCAGGCGCCGACTTCCTCTTGCGAGTAGTTCAACGCGTAGTAACGCTGTCTGCCTCCTGCTCCGTGCACCTTCACGGTCTTGCCGTCGACGGTGATCGTGCCTTCAACGGGTCCGGGCCAGAAGTAGCCCCCGCCGATACTGTTCGGCGTGAACCTCCGCAAGACCTCGTTGGTTGCTTTGTCCTTGGGCTGGTCGTTGTACCACATGGGAAATCCCTCGCCGCGATGGACGAGGGCCACCTTCACGCCGGTCTCCGCGTCGTCCATCGTGAAGTGCCACGACTTGTCAGAGTTGATCGTGAACTTCGAGACACCAAGCTCGATGGTCACCTGATCGTCCGAGCGCGCGACCTTGAGCGACCCCAGCGGGTAGTACCGGAACACCAGCGGATCGGAGTTCGGAAACTTGGCGATCTTGTAGATCGTCTTGCGCGACTGCACAACCTCGCCCCGGTTCGATTCCGTGCGCAGGTTGAACATAGTGATGTCGCTCGGCCCGATGACCCCGGCCAAAAGATCGAGAGCCGGGTACGACAGCACGGAGCAATCGATCCAGTACGGCTTGCCGTCATCGCCGTGCAGATGAGCGGAGATCGACCACTCGATCCCACCGGTCTTCTCGCCACCCTCCGGAATCCGATGCGCTTCTTGATCGAACGTGACTTCCGGTTCGCTGACATCGAACACAGTGCCCTCGTCGTACATCTTCATATGTGAGTCTCCTGACTTGTACGAACTACGCGAGCGTGGTCACGGTCGCTCACGCGACGGATCCATGCGCCCGGCTTGCCGTCAACCACTTTTCGCCCAGCCAGGCACCGGCCGTTCAGCATGCGAGAGTTCGCGAGGCAGACGATGCGCTTCGTCATCGCAATCGATGCCTCCTCTCTCGGAACCGTCTTCGGCAGTTGTTGTGCGCCCGCCTCCCGGCCGAGCGTACCGGCCGAGCCTGCGCCGGCGACCGCTCGGCCACGCACCCACCGGTGTTCGTGATTGCCGCGTTCGACAACACGTTCCCGTTCACGAACCGCCCGACGTTCCAGCAGGTGCTGCAGTTCGCTCGGCGGTAGGCGCTACGGCGAGCGATGGGCGCGACGAGTGGGCGCCCAGTACTCGACCGTATCCACGGCTCCGACCGTCGTGTCCGAGTACCGGAACAAGATGAAGCCGTCGCCGATGTGGAGCGACGTAGCGACGTGTCCGTCGCTGTCGCCGTCCCAGATCGCAACGCCGTGGAAGTCGAAGAGCCCGATGTTCTCGGACTGCGTTGTTCCGGTGTCCGCGTGCGTGTGGTGGTAGAAGCCGTTCCGCGTGATCACGTTCTCGTTGAAGGCGTTGCCACGCTCGTCGAGCGTGGCAACGCCGGCGCCCCGAAGCGTGCCATCGAGTTCAGTCTCATAGACGGTCTCGGTCGTGTTGGACGTATGCGCGATCGCATACACGCGACCACCTGACTTCACCGCGCCGTCGATGCACACGGACGACGAAGACCACGTCCCTCGCGCGCGCGGTCGCGCGGCCGAGCCGCCGAACGTAACCATGGCCGCGCCGCGACTGCCGGATGCGAATGCGTTCGAACCGGCCGCGACCAGCGAGGAGATGGTTCCGGCCGAGGTACGTACCCGCCACACCGGGTGACCCGCGGTGTCGTAGGCGACGACCGACTCGCCTACGGCGACGAGTACCTTGCCCCGAACCTCAGCGATCAGCCCGGAATTCGTGGGAAACCCGAGACACTTGTATTCCGGATACCCGAACAGCTGGGTCTCGAGGTCGATCTTCGCGTCCATGCGCGCGACCCGACGGAGATGCTTCAAGTCGTATGCGAGCACGCGACCGGCATCGTCGATCGCGTACAGCCGCGTGCTCCCCACCGAGAGCGTCTGACCGGAGACCATCCTTCCGGTGCGCCCGTTCGACGTGTCGATCGTCGTCGCCTGCTCGCCCGCCTCGTCGGAATGCAACAAGAGCAGGGAGTCACCGATGCGCAGAACGCGCGCGATGTCCCACGAGGGCACGTGAGACGTCCAGCGCGTTTGCCCGGTGCCGCGATCGAGGAGCAGCGCGGTCGCCGCCTGCGCGCCCGATCCGGCGATGACGGCTCCGTCGGCGACCCCGGCGATCGCGCAGTTGCCTGCGATGTCGTTCAGGCGAACGCGCCAGCGCTCCTTCCCGTTGCTGCGTGCGATTGCGATCGCTTCGAGGTGATCACCGACATGACTGACCGCGTAGACAGTGCTCGTGTCGGTGCCGTCGCACTCGTCCGTACCGTGCAGATCGGCGGTCCACTGTGTCTTCGGCGCGGCCCGCAGCGGCGCGATCACGGCGGCCTCCGATCGGTCCGGATCGCTCACGCTGTGCTTCGCACTTCCCCCGCCCCCGCCGCCTCCGATGCTCACGAGCGCGAGCGCGATCGCCGCGACCGCGACCGCGACCGCGACGACACTCGCGCACGCCACGAGCGTCAACCACCACCGACGATGCGAAGGTGCGCCGGCGGGATCGTCCCCATCGTGCGGAGTCGTCACGGCGTGCAGCCCGCGGTACCGGGACAGTCGGTCCAGGGCTGGCCGGCGTCCGCGGGCCGATGCCATCGCTGCGTGACGGCATCGGTCAGTGGTGCGGTGCGAAATGGCTTCCCGTTGTTGTCGACGCGAATCGTCTGTGGTTTGCCACCGATGACGGCCACCACGTCGAGGTCCCACTCGTAGCTCGCCGCGAGTCCGACCGCGGCGACGTCGACGCGCACGTCCTCGCCGGCGGCCACGTGCAGTGACTTCTTCTCGAAGAAGGGAGCGCCGAAGGCGGGCGGATCGACCGAACGCAGCTCTCGCGCAACGGGCAGATCGTCATCGAGGTCGAAGCCGACCTTGTACGGACTCAGTTCGCCTTCGGACGCGCACGCGAAGCTGAGATCGGAGGTGAGTGGTGAGCGATGCACGACGTGGGCGCGCATGTCGTTGATGACGACTCCCGCCGCGCGCGCACCGTGCAATGTGAGGGTGACATTGGTGACCGTGTCGTACGCACCGGCGTCGACGAGTGTCCGGTGCGCGGTGAAGCAGCTCCGCGAGAGCGAGGCCGGGTTCGGCATCGGCGCGGACGTCCGGCCGACCATCACGAACTTTTGCGAGTAGGTCGTCGAGAGGCCGGCGTCGATCTGCAACGGCGATTTCGGTTCGGTCGTCGTCGAAACGGTGGGTTTCGAACCGCCGTTGACCTCGTGATTGATGAGCGCGCTCGCGGTCGCCAGAACCACGCCGGCGACGATCGTCGCCGCGACTCCGGCGAGCCAGTTCCTGCGTGCTGAAACCCGCGAGCCGTCGCGCTCGGGCGAACCCACTCTCGCACGGTACCGCCGGAGCCCGCGCCGGTATAGGGCCGTTGCCATAGTTGGCTGCGTCGGGAGCGGGAGGTAGGTGTCGTACTTGTGATGTCGGAACTCGTCCAGGCACATTGACCTGGGGTTTCGCGCTCGCATGATCGGCGCGATCTGAGCGCTGCGAAGATCAGCGCGTGGCCCGCTTCTACCGTCTTGTCCTCTCGTGATCGAACTTCGGTGCGATGCGGCCGCGCCGATCGTTCCAAGGATG
>DASVIY010000228.1:0-3347 GCA_036386195.1 Acidimicrobiia bacterium
GTTGTCGACGGCGGCGACGACGGCACCGCCGCCGCGGCGCGTCGCGGTGGCGAGCTGGTCGTGAGGCTCGCGATCAATCGGGGCCAGGGCGACGCGCTCCGCACCGGCTTTCAGCTGGCGCTGCACCGCGGTGCCGAGATCGTCATGACGATGGATGCCGACGGGCAACACGCCCCCGACGACATGATCTCGTTGGTGAAGCCGATTGTCGCGGGTGAGGCCGACTACGTGCAGGGTTCCCGGTTCATCGGCACCTACGACGACGAGGGCGGTCTGCGTGACGGCGGGATCCGGATTTTCACCTGGCTGATCAATCGACTGAGCGGCACGAGCATCACCGACTGCACCAACGGGTTTCGTGCCATCCGTGCCGAAAAGCTGGCCGGGCTTCGCCTCGAGGAGGGCCGCTTCTCGGCTCCGGAGCTCATCATGGAGTCCGCGTCACGCGGGCTGCGCATCGTCGAGGTGCCGGTGCACATCCGGGCTCGCGAGTTCGGTGAGAGCAAGAAGCCACGCCGGCTCGGCTATCCGGTGGGCTTTCTCCGCGTCATCACGAGGGTGTGGCTGCGGTGATCGCGCCGCGCGCAGAGCGGAGGCCGAGCTTCTCGCGCTTGTCGCCGCGCTGATCACTGTGCCCGCGCGCGGTTCGTTTCGAGCGAGGTCTTGGTGAACCCGTACCTGGCCGCGCTCATCTGCGTGGTTGCGTTTGTCGTGCTGCCCGGCATGGCGGTCGCGTCGATCCTCACCAGGCGCGTGCCGGCCGATGACCGGACCCCCGAACGCTTCGCGGCGTACGCGCTCGCAGCGGGCATGTCGGTGTGGATACTCGGTGGGCGGCTGCTCGTCCGGTTCGGCGCGCTCTCGCGCGGGCCCGCGCTCGTTGCGATCGCGTGCTTGACCGTCGGAAGCGTCGTCGCGCTGGTCGGTCCGGGTCGGCCCGGAATCTCGGCGGTGTGGTCGCGCACCGGCGCGAGCTTTGCCGCGTGGGCCGCAGGGAGCACGGTCGTCGGTGCCGCGCCGCTGCTGCGCCTGCTCGCCGGTCGAACCGACTCCTTCATCAATCCCACGCCCTGGTACTACTGGGACCTCGTTCGACAAACGGTCATGGCGCACGGTGACCCGGCGCACTCGTTCGAGTGGGGCACGCGCGTTGCCTTCCTCAACGACTACCCGGGGTTCACGGCCGGCACCGGTGTGCTCGCGGTGTTGCGCGGCACCTCCACGTTTGCGGCCGCGCATCTCGTGCAGGCGATCGCGATCCTGGCCGGTGGCCTCGCGATGTTTCTGCTCGTGCGCGCCTTCGGGGGGTCGCGGCCCGGAGCCGCCCTCGGCACGGTCCTCTTCTTCACCCTCGACATCGCCGGCACCAAGCTGTCTTCGTTTCGGCCGGAAGCACTGGGGTATGCCGTGATGCTGTTGCTGCCGGTGCTCGCGCTCGAGTGGCTACGAGAACGCCATGCGGGCGCGCTGGTCCTGACGGCTGTCACGTTTGTCGCGCTGAGTCAGACCCACGCGATCGACGCGATGTTCGGGGCCGCGCTGCTCGCAGGCACGGTGGTGGCGACGATGCGGTTTGGATCAGGCGCGCGGCGTTGGCTGGTCGGAGCGGGTGTGCTCACCGCGGTCGTCGTGCTGTGCTGGACCGTGGGCAACGTGGGCCTCGGCGGCAACCTGTCGGGCGCGGCCGAGGCCGGTGGGATCCCCTCCGTCCGACACGGCGTGGATCCGACGTGGCAGTTCTTCCACAACGTGCAGGCTCCTACGCCGGCCATTCCGCCGACCGTCAAGGCGATCGCCGATGGCTCGCTGCATCGCGGGTTCGTCGGCCTCACCTCGGTCTGGCTCGCCGCGCTCGCGGCCGTGATCGTGTTGGCGCTCGTGCTGCGAGCGATCATTGCGCGCCGACCCGAAGATCGTTCGTCGGCGCGCGAGGTCTTGGCGTTGCTCGTGGTGACGACGGTCGTTGTAGTCGCGATCTGTTTCGTGTTCGCGCTGAATTGGCAGACGTTCGTGCCGCGGCGCACTGGTTTCGGACGCCTGCTGCAGATGCTGCCGATCATCCTCCCCGTCGGGGCGGGCGTAGTGGTTGGTGGCGCAGCCGTAGCAACCGACAGCGGGGCAAGGCGCCGCATCGCTGCGATCGTCCCGGCCCTCGCGATGATCATCGCCCTCGTCGTGCTCGGGCACGGCGTCGGCGACACCGACGCGCTGAAGACTCAACAGCCACCTCGCGACACACTTGGCGCGCTGCGCGACCTCAAGCTGCCGCGCGACGCAGAAGTGCTCACGAACTCGTATTCGGAGGGCATCGTGCCGGTGGCGGCCGGGGCTCGCGGTGTGCTCGATGGTCGAGCGCCGTACACCGACCCGAAGCTGTTGACCCGAGCGAACTCGTTGCTCGCCGCGTCAAGGAACTTCTTCATTCAGCCGGGCGCCCCGCTCCCGTGCCGTGGCATCACGCACGTGCTCGTCGCGACCGATGCAAAGTGGCGGCTCGCGACACCGTCCCTGTTCCCGACCGACTACACCGCGCTCGACCGGCGTCCGGATCTCGAGCTCGAGTCGACCGGCCCCGGGTTCCGCTTGTACCGGGTCGTTCGAGGGGGAGAGCGTGCCTCGTCGGTGCGGCAGCCGGCGCTTCGCTGCGACCCCTCGGGCCGGCGCGTCAGGTAGCACGCCGGCTTGTGCGCCCGGTGCGGTAGCCGGGTCGGGCGACGCACCATTCGACCTGGGTTTCGAAGGGAAGAGCTACTGCTTTCCGGTTGATCGACGCCCGCAAACGTCAGCGGTCGCCACGACGACTGGTCGTGCCGTCGTTCCGTTCGGCGCGACAGTGTGCGCGGCCCGAAGCGTCTGGTATCCCATCACGCGCGTGATCGCGCTCGGCCGGCGCGCGACGATACGCGCACCTGGCGGGAGCCCATGCGGCGTGGGGAAGCGGGTGGAGATGCTCGCGCCATCACGCTGTGTGCGCGCGGAGAGCATGGTCGTGCCTCCGGGGAGCTGGAGCTCGACGCGCGGATTGTTGCGGGCGCTCAGACGTCCGAGCTGCACCTCAACGGCGCGGATCTCGGGGCCCGAGAAGCCAACCGGAATGGACGCGCCCGGTGAAACCGACAAGTCTTCGGTGTCGTTGAGGTCGCGGTAGAAGACACCCGGCGCGACCCGTCGTCGAAGCGTTCGCAACGACCGGTCCTGCGGTGCGACTCTCCAGCGTGCCGACGGACGGATGTCGCGTACCGCAATCAAGCCGTTGGCGCCGCGCAGCACCAGCACGCCGGCTTGGTCCGAACGGGCCAGTCCGCAAAGCGCCGCCAGGCCGCCGGACAACGCCTGTTGCTCTCGAT
>DASVIY010000229.1:0-4407 GCA_036386195.1 Acidimicrobiia bacterium
AGCGTCACGTTCGTGAGCGACTGCTCGTCGAGCCCGAGACGTTTGAGCGCGGCGGGGTTGAGATACTTCACCCCTCCGCGCGCGTCCGCGATGCCGATCAGGTTCTCGCTGGCGTCGGTCATGAACAGCAGACGGGCGGCGACGTCGTCGGCGGTCAGATCGTCAGAGAAGTGCGCCGTTGACGAAGGGTCCGGCGGCGACGCGGACGCGTCGCCGCGGATGCTGCCCCCGCCGTCGTCGCCGTCGGCGGCGACATCAAAGGTGTCGGCCACGGTCGCCCTCACCGGCAGTGCTGCCCTGCGCTGACGCACGGCAGTGTAATGACGCGCGTCTGACCGCAACAGGGCGCGTTCTCACCCGAAAACGCGCGTCAGGGCTCAGCCACCGCGAGCGACACGTTGCGGTACAGAACGTGGATCTGCGGCATCAGGAACGGCGGGGACGTAACCCGTCACTGTCGCACCGGGCCGGTAGGGTCGCTCCATGACTGCAGCGCCGCCCCGCCACGGGCGTGTGGCACACGACGTCGGCGACGACTTGTTGGTCGGTCTCGATGTCACGCAGCGCGCCGCGGTCACGTCCGATGCCGCGCCGCTTGCCATCCTCGCCGGCGCCGGCTCGGGCAAGACACGCGTGTTGACCCGTCGCATCGCCTGGCTGGCGGTCAACCGTCGCATCGATCCGCAACACGTGCTCGCAGTCACGTTCACGCGCAAGGCCGCGGGTGAGCTCGTCGCCCGGCTCGCTCGCCTCGGCGTGCGCCGCCAGGTCACCGCGGGCACGTTCCATGCGATCGCGCTCGCGCAGCTCCGCCGGCGCCAGACCGACCGCGACCGAGCGATGCCTGCCATCCTCGAACGTAAGGCGCGCGTCCTCGTGCCGATGCTCAAGGTCAAGGGCGCCGAAGCCGCGCTCCGCGCCGGCGAGCTCGCCGGCGAGATCGAGTGGGCCAAGGCTCGCCTCGTCGGTGCGGAGGGTTACGAGGCCGCCGCCGCCCAGGCGCACCGGGAGACCCCGCGACCCGCAGCCGAGGTCGCGACGATCTACGCGCGCTACGAGCGCGAGAAACGCAGCCGCGGCCTCGTCGACTTCGACGACTTGATCTGGTGGTGCGCCGACGCGCTCGAAAACGACGAGGAGTTCCAGGCGACGCAGCGCTGGCGGTTCCGCCATCTGTTCGTCGACGAGTTCCAAGACGTCAGCCCGGCACAGCTGCGGCTCGTACGCGCGTGGCTCGGCGACCGGGCCGACCTGTGCGTGGTGGGCGACGGCGACCAGGCGATCTACGGCTTCTCGGGTGCCGATGCGGGCTACCTCACGCGTTTCGGCCGGCACTTCCCGGGCGCCGGGATCGTGCGGCTCGGCGCGAACTACCGGTCGTCACCGCAAGTCGTGGCAGCCGCGACCGCGGTGCTGCGCGCGAGTGGCGCCGACGTGCCTGCGATGCACGCGCCCGGTGCCGACGGTCCCCCGCCCACCGTCACGGCGTATCCATCCGACGACGCCGAGGCGCGCGGTGTCGCGACACGCATCCGAGCCGGGCATGGTCCGGATCGCCCCTGGTCGTCGTTCGCGGTGCTCGTGCGCACCAACGCACAATCGGCCGCGTTCGAAGAGTCGCTCCGGCGCGAGAAGGTGCCGTTCCGCGTGCGAGGCGGCGGCCGGTTCCTCGAGCGTCCCGAAGTGCGCGCCGCGTTGGACGCGCTCGGCGCCAGTGCACGGAGCGCGCCGACCCGTCCGTTCGCCGACCATCTGACCGACCTCGTGAGCGATGCCGCCGAAGCGCCCGAAGAACGGCGCGAGCACGTGGAGGCGCTGGCGCGGCTGGGTCGCGAGTACCTCGCCGCCGACGGGGGCCAAGGGTCACTCGACGGGTTCCGCGCCTACCTCGACACGGCGCTGCGCGGTGACGGCGAGGGCGACGTGCGGGCCGACGCGGTCGAGCTGCTCACGTTCCATCGGGCGAAGGGGCTCGAGTTCCCTGTCGTGTTCGTCACCGGCGTGGAGCGCGGGCTAGTGCCGATCTCGCACGCCGACACGCCGGCCGAGGTCGCCGAGGAGCGACGCCTGCTGTACGTGGCCGTCAGCCGGGCCGAGCGCGAGCTCCACGTGAGCTGGTCCGAGCAGCGCACGATCGGGCTTCGCACGTACCGGCGCACGCCGAGCCCGTGGCTCGGCGCGATCGAAGCGACCCTGCCTGATTTCGTGCCCGAGCCCGTGCCTGCCCGCGATGGCGGGCGGGCTGCCCGCGACCGGCTCGACGCGGCGCGCGACCGCACCGCGCGTGCGGCGCGGCCGGGCACGGCCGACCTCCCGCCGCCCGACGCCGAGCTGCTCGCAGCGCTCGTCGAGTGGCGCCGCAGCCTTGCCCGCGCGTCGAGCGTTCCCGCGTTCGTGATCTTCCACGACAGCACCCTCGCCGCCATCGCCGGCGTGCAGCCCCGCACGCGCGAGGCCCTGCTCGCGTTGCCCGGCATCGGGCCGGTGAAGGCCGAGCGTCACGGCGACACGCTCCTGGAGCTGATCAGCCGCCACGTCGCCTCGGGGGGCGGCGCCACCTGACTGACTGATTGACGCCGGCACCACCGGTTGACGCCTCGGTGCGGGTGGCGCACGATGGCAACAGTGAGCGCGGCGCACGGACGGCGCAGGAGTCGGGAGGAAGCGATGGCACGGTCGGTCTTCCAGCTCTTCCCCAGCGACGACGGTTGGCCGTATCCAGACGGCGGCCCTGAGCCGGTCGCCGATGACGAGATCGATCTCGACGCGCTCGAGCTACGCGCCGATCGCCACGCCTTCGACGCGCTGACACCGCTGGAGTTCGACGTGCTCTCGCGCCGGTTCGGCCTCCAAGGTCGGCCGCAGTCGATGAAAGAGCTGGCGCAGGGCATCGGCTGCTCGCACGCCGAGACCCGCGACATCCTCGGCGGTGCGATCGACAAACTGCGCACCCGCCTCACCGACACCGGCTGACCCGCTCTGCCGCAACGGGGATTCTCAGTCTCAGCAGGCGCTCCACAAGCCCCGACCGGCGCGCTGCGCGTCGAGCTCCTCCTGCAACATCGCGCGTGCGTGGGCGTGGTTGGGCTCGATCACCAGGAGTCGTGCGTAGCCGAGCCGGAGCAACTCGTCGTCGAAGCGCGCGCCATCGAGAATCACGTAGGCGAGGCGGCGCCCGTACTTGTCGCGGGCCTCGACGTCGGCTTCGAGACGCACCGTGCGGCCTTCGAGGCGGGACTTCGTGTATGCCGCGGCTTCGGGACCGAAGCATTCCACCGGCTTGCGGGGATCGTGCGTCTCCGGCGTGTTGATCCCGAGCAGACGAACGATGTCGTGGCTTCCGCCGGGCCCGGTCACATGAATCGTGTCGCCATCAACGGCACGGGTCACGGTGTAGCTCGTGTCGGCCGCGCCTCGAGCCGTTCCGAGAAACCACCCCGCGACCGAGGCGGCGGCAAGGATCGCCACGACGACGGCCCGGGATCGGACCATGACGAGCACACTAGCGACGGGGTGTGACACTGCGGCCGGCGCAGCCGTGCTCCGGGGACCGGCGTTCGGGTCGACCGCTTCTGCCGTTGCCACCAGTAGGGTGCATTCGCCATGGCTCGCCGCGTGTGGCGCCTCGCGCTCGTTGTCGTACTCCTTCTCGTCGTGGGCGCTGTCGTGCTGGCGCTCACGACCCGGCCGCGCCTGTCCGACGACCGTTCGGCTGTCGACCACCAGTGGACGCCACTGCGCGCGCCCCTCGCGGCCCGGTACGACAAGCTGACCGGCGCGACAGGGGCGTTCATCACGGCCGGCGGCGGCGACCGGGCGATTACGAAAGACCTGCTCACCACGCTGAAGACATGGTCTTTGCTGCACAAGGTGCCGGACGCGAAGGCGGACGCCGTCAAGGAGGCGACGACGGCCAACGACCTCGAGGGTCTCGGCCGGCGGCTGCGCGCCACGATCTCCGGCTCCCCTCGGTTCGCCTCGGCGCCGCCGGTGACCGACGCGATCACCGCGTTCGAGACGACCATTCCCCCGCCCACGTTGGTCAAGTCGTACAACGATGCCGTGACGAAGTACGAGCACGCCCGGAGCGGCCTCCTCCACCAGACCGTCGCCGACACGTTCGGCTACGACTCACGCCCGGTGCTCCAGATCGGCGGCTAGCGCGCGCACCCATCTCGTCGGTCGCCCGCTTAGGCCTGTGCGCCGAGGAGACCTTCGTGCGTGCGCTCGATCCGCGCCACCTCGTTGACCGGCGACACCCGCCAGAAGTAGCGGACCGCGGCGTCCCAATCTCCGAGCAGCCCGCCGACACGCGTCGAGCCGGTGAACTCGCGATGACGTTCGATGAGGAATCGCAGCTCCGCGGTTTGCGCGTCGTCGAGCTGCGCCGCGTCGACCAGTTGGCGA
>DASVIY010000230.1:0-7073 GCA_036386195.1 Acidimicrobiia bacterium
CCCAGAGGAACCCCGCGGCCTGGTGGCTGATCGACCCGCGCCGGACGAGATCGTCGAGCGTGACGTTGCGCACGGTGTACCGGCGCAGGGTGGCGGAGAGCTGGTCGCCGACCGGTGGGATCGCCGCGGTGAGCCGCGCCGTGCCCTGGAGCACGCGCGCCTGCACCATCGGGTTCTTCGTGTTGAGCTGGCGATCGGTCGCCGCGAGCAAACGATCCAGGATCTGACGGTTCTCCTCTTCGCCGGTCGGCGCGGTCAGGCCGCGCAGCCGTCCCGATCCATCGAGGTACGAGACCCGCGGGCCTTCGACGAAGATCTCTTCGACGTCGCGGCGCGCGATGAGATCGGTGAGCGCACCGAAGTCGGTGATGGAGCGCAGCACCCGGTCGAGCATGTCGGCCGGGTCGGTGAGTGGCACCTCGTCGCCGACCCGCGACCGGCGCTCGTAGCCGTCGATCGCAAGCTGCACTTCCGCTCGCACCTCGTCGAGATCGCCTTCGGGGTGCAGACGGCGCCGCTCGACGCGCGCCAGGACTTCGCGGCGAATCACGTCATACGCGTCGATGCGACTCATTGCGGCTCGAGCACTGCCGCTCGACGCGCCGCAAGCCGCGCCCGCGACCTGGACGTGCGCGCCGGCGTCGCGACCGGCGCGACCAGCAGGGTCAGCTCTGCGACCGCCTTGACGAACGGCCCGCGCGCGACGGCAGTGCCGTCCCAAGCGGCGAGCTCGACCCGACGGTCGTGCGGCACGAACGTGAGGCTGGCCGGTGGATAGGTGCGGCGAATCTCGTCGGTGATCTCGGCTCGGCGGAACGCGTCCGCCGGCGCGCGGTTGACCACAAGGTGCACGGGCGCATCGGCATTCAGCACGCGGACGTCGGCGACCCAGGCGAGGAGGCGGGTCACGCCGACCGGCGTGCCCTGTCCGACACCGACGAGCGATGACGCACGCGCGACAACCTCACGGCTGATGCCGTAACGGCTGCGCGGCCCGCCGCCTACATCTTCGAGGCGGTTCGCAATGTCGGCGACGACGAAACGATGCGCGCGACACAACGCACGAATGACGTCGATGACCTCGGCCGGCCGCACCTGGGACCACGCCGCCACATTGGGAAGCCCACACAGCACGCTGACGCCATCGGGCCCGGTGAGCAACGAGGCGTCCACGTCGCCGCCCCCGTGCTCGACGGCGTCGACAGCGGTACGCAGATTCGGCTCAATCGACAGGCCGAGTCGTTGCGCGACCGCCGGGACGACCTCGTCGGCGTCGACGAGCGCAGCCGGCGTGTTGCCGGCGTGCAATGTGCGCGCGAGCTCGACCGCGATCTCTGTGGTGCCACCACCAGATGGACCGCCGACCGCGATGAGTGCAGAGTCGAGCTCGTCGGTCGCGCTCGAGAGCGCCGTGGTGGGCGCGCTGTTCGTCTCGTCCCCTGATATGTGATGAATCGCGGCCTGCAGCGACACGATCGCCGCGACGAACTCGTTCATCGACGCGCCCGACTCGATCACGTCATCAACGTCCAACGAGAGCAGGAACTCTCGTCCCACAGGCTCGTCCGCCTCGAACACACCGAGCACGCGCCGCCGACGACCGTGGAGCGCGTCGACAAAGGCACGGGTGAGCGCGGGCCAGCGGTGGCTGACGACCAGGATGTCGTACTCCTCCTCGAGCGCGAGCGCGGGATCCATGACCACCTGGCGCACACGTACGCCGCCGTGGTCGGCGAAATGGCGATGCAGTGTCTCGACCCACTGCTCGGGCGAGAACACGAGCGCCACCTCGGGCTCGGAACCCGGCCGGCGTATCGGTGCCGGTTCGATGCTCACGGCCGGCTTCCCGTCGATCCCGCGGCTGTGCCGCTTCCGTTGCTCGAGCCATCCACCCGCGTCAGTGGCAACGGCGGGAGATCCTGTGCCGACCTCGCGCCGGTCGACCGCACGATGTCGAGGTCGCCGGCTGTGATCGCGGCCGCAATCCGCTGCGAGCCGGTCGCGTCGACCGCGACGGTCACCGAGAACTTGGCGCCCACATCTCCGAGCGCGCCGCCGCGGCCGGGTCGGTTCACGGAAAGCACCTCGACATTGGCCACTGCCACCGCGATCTGCGTGTCGGTGCCGACCAACACGTCGACGCGGTCGCCGGGGCTCAGCTTGCCGTTGACCGCTCGTGACGGATCGACGGGAATGCTCATCACCCGACGACCCGCGCTCGCTGCAACGGGGCGCACCGCGTCAAGGGTGACCAGCCCTCCCGCGCTGATGCGTTGCGAGGCGATCGAGTTTCGCAGCCTGGCAACGTCACCGGGTTGAAACACCGTCGCCAGCAGCTTGCCGTCCATTGCGACGCGCTCGTAACGGATCGCCGAAGGCCCCACCCGTTCACCGACACCGATGTCAGTGGCCGCGACAGCAACCTTCACGCGATTGTCGGCACTACGCACGACGAACAGTGTGAGCAGCAAGCCGAGCACCCCGGCAACGATCATCACGACGTGGCCGCCCGACACCCGACTCCGCATGGGCCTCGGCCGCGGCGCCGAGGTCGCATCGGCCGACAGCCGCCGGGGCGTCGCAATCGCCATTCAAACCAACTCCGCCCGCTCGTCCGCCCAAACTGCGCTTTCAGGATTAGCGAGGCATCTTGTCGGAGCGACTCGATACGGGCAAATCGGCAACACGTCGGACGGTGGATGACGGTACGAGATAGGCAGTGTCAGTGTGGAGTTGTAAAGGTGTGAGGGAGCCGAGCCGACGCGCTAGTGTCCCTGCAAATGCCGACACGCGATGACTATGGCGCCCAGGACTTCCCGCCCGTGCTCGACACGGCCCTCGCCGCCGAGCTGCTTCAAGTGCACGTCGAGTACCTGCGCCGGATGGTGCGCGAAGACCGGATCCCCTGCCATCGCTTTCCGGGCGGGCGCGAGATGCGCTTCCTCCGTGACGAGCTGCTCGAGTGGCTGGCGTCCCAGCCGGGGGCGGATCAGTCCACGTCGACCAAGCACGCCAGGGAGCGCGCCGACGCCGGCTGAGCCGCGGCGAGCGTTACGCGCCGTCGTCCGCGGTCATCACCCAGGAGATCCAGGCGAGCGGGAGATACGTCTCCTCGCCTTCGGCGCCGCGAATCATCAGCTGGTCGCGGCCGACCACCAGCTCGCCTCGAAGGGTGTCGCGTAACAGCGCCGCGCCGATCAGCACCGGCGCGCCGTCGGCCTCGCGTTCGAGAAGTCGCGCTCGGAAGGTGTCGGCGCCGGGCGCGGGGCGCTCGCCGCCGGCGCGGGCCCGCTCGACAATGTGCAGCGCCAGCGGCGCGCCGATCGCGTTCGCACCGGCAGCCGATGGCAGCACCAGGCGGATGTCGACTTGTCCACCCGGTGCGTTCAGCTGCAGGTAGTCGCGGCCGACGTAGGTGACCCGCCCCACGAACGAGGACGGGCCGACGAGCGCTTGCACGGTGTCGCCGCGGTGCATCACCTCGGTCGCGATGTCAACGAGCGAGCGGCCGTGTGCCCACTGCGTCGCCGCGGCAGCGGTCCAGTGCTCTTCCTCCGTGCGCCACTCCTCACGCATGGCTGCACCACTCGCAGCAAGGTCACCGGCGTCGAATGGCTCGTCGGGCGTCACGCTCAGATGTTATGGGGCCCGCGATTCGGCGGGCGAGCGCTGTCAGCTCGCAGCGCGGAACTGCGTCACGACCTCGTTCGCGATCACGTCGACCGACAAGTCATCGGTGTCGACGATGGCATCGGCAATCGTGGCGTAGCGCGGTTCCCGTTGCGGCGCGAGTCGTTCGAGCACCGCGCCCGGCTGGTCGGCGACGAACGGCCGGTGCTCCTCACCGGAGTGCTCGATGCGATCGGCGAGCGTGGCCGAGCGAGCGCGCAGCCAGACGACGAAGCCGGCCGCATCGAGCCGAGCACAGCAATCCTCGTCCAGCACGACCCCCGCCGCGGCGGTGACCACTGCCGGCGTCTCCATGTTGAGCGCGCCGATCAACACGGCGGCTTCCCACCGATGCAACCCCGACTCGCCGTCACGCGCGAGCAGCTCCTCCGCGGTGTGGCCGGTCTGCATCTCGAGCAAGCCGTCGTTGTCGCGGAACGGCCGGTCGAGCCGCTGCGCCACCTCGCGGCCGACCGCGCTCTTGCCTGCCCCCATCATCCCGACGAGCACCAAGTGGGGCCCGCGCTTTGAAACCACGGCCTGCATTCTTATACGCCGGCGCTCGAGAACCGCGCCGCTCGAGCGCCAGGCACTCGTTGCAACTTCAGCGTTTGTGCACCAGCGGACGCTATAGGAACCACTTTTGCACAAACGGTTTGGGTTGAGGTCGTACGGTCAGGCGTTGCTGCTGTTACTGGTGCGGCGGCGGTTGCGCAGGAGTGCGAGCGCGGTGTTCGGGGGGTTGAGGGGCGCGAAGCGCTCGCTCTCGGCGGTGAGCTCGTCGGCCTCGTCGTCTTTGAGGTCGAGGTCGGCCGCTTCTGCGTTGTGGCGGAGCTGGTCGACCGAGCTCGCGCCGGGGATCGCGATCACGTTGGGCTTGCGAATCAGCCACGCGAGCGCGACCTGCGCCGGGGTGGCGTCGTGGTCGGTGGCGATGCGGCGCAGCACGTCGAGCAGCGGCGCCGCGCGCTCGAGGTTCTCCGGCAGGCACAACGGGTTGTAGCGCCGCGCCGGGCCCGGCGGCGGGTTGGCCGCGGAGTACCGGCCCCCGAGCACACCTTGGGCAAGGGGGCTGTACGCGATCACGATGCGGTCGTTGTCCTGCGCGTAGGGCACGTTCGCCTGATCGGGCTTGCGCTGCATCAGGTTGAACTTCACCTGGTTGGTGAGCACAGGGCTCCCGAGCGCCTGCTCGGCTTTCACCCAACGACCGCGCGAGAAGTTGCTCACGCCGACGTGCGTCACGATGCCCTGGTCCTGCAGACGCTGCATCCCATCCATGGTCGACGAGATCGGAACGACCGGGTTGGGGAAGTGCACCTGGTACAGATCGATCGTCGCGACACCGAGGCGCATCGACGAGAGCCGGCCGTGCTCCTCGACGCGGCCCGCCGTCGGCCACGTCGGGGTCACTTTGGTCGCGAGGAACGCCTCGTCACGCCGGCCTTCCAGCGCGCGGCCGACGATCGCCTCCGACGCGCCGCGCGCGTAGGCCTCCGCGGTGTCGATGAAGTTGACGCCGAGGTCGAGCGCGCCGTGCACGAGCTTCGCCGCGGTCGTGTCGCCGTAGTTCTTGCCGTAGCCCCAGTCGGCCGAGCCGAACTGCCAGCAGCCGAGCCCGATCGACGACACCCGCACTCCACCCGCTTCGACGTACCGCATGCGTGCCTCCTCAGTCGGTCGTGACCCTAACGGTCTCCGCTCGGTCGCGGGCCGGGCTGGATCTCGACCTCGGTCTCCGCCGGCCCACGGACCGCGTCTCGCAGCATTGCCCGCGCCCGCTCGACCGCCTCGGCCGACGGCCCGCCCGAGCCCGCCGGGAGATGGGCCGCGGCGGCGTCCTCGACGGCGCAGATGATCGGATCCCAGTCGGCGCCGCTTTCGCGGGTGATGGTCACGAAATCGTTGACACCGAACACCGATGCAACACCGTCGACCCCGAGCAGGGCTTGTGTGAACGGGTCGTCTACGTCGTCGCCACGGTTGGCCAGCAGGCGCTCGGGCAGCGTGACGTCGAGGGTGAACTTCATCGCGTCGGGATTTGGGGTCGCACTCGGCCGGACGCACGCCATGGCGTGCACGGTATCGCCCGGCGCGCGGTTCGCGTAGTGTCGGGGTCGCTCGTACACCGTCACGGAGGTGCGCTGTGAAGGTCCCGCTGACGACCGCCGACTTCCTCGACCAGGCCGAGTTGGTGTACGGCGACCGGGTGGGCGTGGTCGACGAGCCCGACCAGCCCGCCGAGTCATGGGGCGAGGTCACGTACGCCCGTATGGCCGAGCTGGCGCGCGCGCAGGGCGCCGGCCTCGACGAGCTCGGCATCGGGCACGGCGAGCGGGTCGCGATCGTGAGCCACAACGCGGCCCGTCTCCTCACCGCGTTCTTCGGTGTCAGCAGCTACGGACGCGTTTTGGTGCCGATCAACTTCCGCCTCAACGAGCGCGAGGTCGCCTACATCGTCGAGCACTCGGGTGCGAGCGTGCTGCTCGTCGACCCCGAGCTCGCCGACACGTTCGCCGGCGTCGGCGCGAAGCACACGTTCGTGATCGGAGCTGCGAGCGACGCCGAGCTGTACCGGTTCGGTACGGAGCCCGAGCCCTGGGAGGCCGACGAGGACGCCACCGCGACGATCAATTACACCAGCGGCACGACGGCGCGTCCGAAGGGCGTACAGCTCACGCACCGCAACATCTGGATCAACGCCGCGACATTCGGCTGGCAGATGGGCGTCAACGACCGCGACGTCTACCTGCACACGCTGCCGATGTTTCACTGCAACGGCTGGGGCATGACGTACGCGGTCGTGGGGATGGGTGGTCGCCATGTGGTGTTGCGCAAGGTCGACGGCGCGGAGATCCTCCGCCGAGTCGACGTGCAGGGCGTCACGTTGATGTGTGGTGCACCCGCCGTGATGACGGCGGTGCTCGACGCCGCCGCGTCGTGGGACGGGCCGATTCCCGGTCGCGATCGCGTGCGGGTCGTGGTCGCCGGCGCGCCGCCAACCACGCGCATGATCGAACGCATCGAGACGGAGCTCGGTTGGGAGCTCAACCAGATCTACGGCCTCACCGAGACGTCGCCGCTCCTTACGATGAACCGCCCGCGTGCGGAGTACGACGACCTCACGCCGGCCGAGCGCGCCCGCAAGCTCAGCCGCGCCGGCGCGCCTGCGCTCGGCGTGCAGCTGCGCGTCGACGACCACGGTGAGGTGCTCGCGCGCAGCAACGTCGTGCTCGAGGGCTACTGGGAGCAGCCCGACGCCACGGCCGACGCGATCGTCGACGGCTGGTTCCGCACCGGCGACGGCGGCACCCTCGACGACGAGGGCTATCTCACGATCTCCGATCGCAAGAAGGACGTCATCATCAGCGGCGGTGAGAACGTGTCGTCGATCGAGATCGAGG
>DASVIY010000231.1:0-6162 GCA_036386195.1 Acidimicrobiia bacterium
GGCGTCCAGCACCTCCTTCGGGGCCTCCGGTGAGCCGACCACGATCTTGGCGCCGTGCGCCAGCGAACCCGCCGCAACGAGCCGATCGATCGCCGCGAACGCCGGGATGTCACCACGGTCGTCGCCCGCGAACGCAACCGCGTCGAAACCCGTGGCGAGCATCTCGACCCCGTCACCCTTGTCGAGGTCGATCGGTGGCCGGAGCTCGACGGCCATGCGGCCGCGCTGCGGCGCGTCGAACCCAAACTGCTCGTGCAACCGCTGGGCTTCGGCGCGCACCTCGGCCTCGCGGCTCGGGTCCTGGCGCCAGTGCAACGTGAGGCTCACTCCTTGCTTTCGCTCGACCAGGAGGCCCGGGAGCGCCACGTCGGCTTCGTCCGCGGCGCGGGCGAACGGGTCGCGCCAGGCCTCGACGCGGCCGTCAATGATGACCCGGCCGTCGCTCCAGCGCTCGAACCCGTAGAGACCCACGTACTCGACTCCGTCGAGTCCCACCTCCCGACGGAGGAACTCGACCGAGCGGCCACTGATCACACCGACGCGCCCGAGCCGGCCGACAAGGCGAGCGAGCGCGTCCCGGGCCGCCGGCAAGGCGACCGCTGCCGCCGGGTCGTCGACGATCGGCGAGAGCGAGCCGTCGAAGTCGACCAGCACCGCCGCCCGGGCCGGGTGCTGAGCGAACGGGCGGAGTGCCGGCGGCAGCGTCATCGAGGGGTTCTCGCCCGCGCGGGCGACGCCGAGACCGGTCGCATGAGGTGTAACTACTTGCCGATGATGACGATGCAGTCGACGTTGTCGGTATTCGGCGGCGGCGGTGTCGGGAAGGCGACAACCTTCGCGCTCGTGCCGACCGCCTTCACCAGCGCCTGCGCCTCGCTCTCGAATCCCGCCTTGCACTCGGCGACGGTACCGGTGCGCGTCGACGTGTCGGTGGGCGTGAGCGTGTTGTATCCGAGCGCGCGTAGCGCGTTGGTCTTCGCCTTCGCCGCGCCGGTCACACCCGAGCCGTTGAGCACCAGCACGCGAACTTGCGCCGGCGGCTTCACGGGTCCGGCGTTGGCAGCCGTGGTGGGCGGAGCAGCGGTGGTGCTGCTGGCGGCTTTTGTCGTCGACGTTGCTCCCGCCTTGGCCCCGCCCGACTTGGCCGGGCCGCTCGAACCGTTGTCGACGACTTGTAGGAGCACGATGCCGACGATGACGGCAAGGCCGATGAGCAAGGCGCCACGCAGCGCCGAAAACGCGACGGATTTGTGGAAATGGGCCCCATTGCGCGGCGTTGGACGCGGAAAAGCGGCCTCGGTCATCGTGATCCGGGATCGGCTCGACGGCCTTCGATGCGGTGCCGGCGGCGGCGCTCACGGTCGCGCTGCAGGCGCTTCACCGTGAGCGGGTCGTGCGCGAACGCGGCCGGCTCGTTGAGCAGCGCGGTGAGCAGCCTGTAGTACCTGGTGCTGGAGAGTCCGAACCGTTCACGAATCGCTTCCTCCTTCGAGCCGGGCACACGCCACCATGCCTGTTCGAAATCGAGAATGCCACGTTCCTGCTCGGAGAGCTCCATCGACAGACGATCCTTGTTGCTCCACTGGCGCGGGTCAAGCATTTGCGGCACTCGCGATTCTCGTTCTTGCGTCAATAACTGTCGTGTCATGACCATTCCTGACGCAAGAATGCAGAAGGTTGGGCGGGTATCCCGGCGGCGCCGGGAGCGCGATCGGAAACTGAGCCGGGTGTCGGATTCGAACCGACGACATCTTCTTTACAAGAGAAGTGCTCTGCCAACTGAGCTAACCCGGCGGTACGACAACGCTACCCGCGCCGACGTCGCGCGACCTCGAAGCAGGCGACCGCAGCCGCGGCGGACACGTTGAGTGACGTGAGCGACCCGAACATCGGGATGGCGGCGAGCACGTCGCAGCGCTCGCGTGCGAGCCGGGAGATGCCGCGGCCCTCGGCGCCGAGCACGAGCATGAGTGCCCGGTCGGCGACGTTGAGATCGAACAGCGACGTGTCGCCGGTCCCGTCGAGGCCGACGGTCCACACGCCGGCGCGCGCAGCGCGGTCGAGTACCGCCGGAATCCCGGCGACGCTCACGACCGGCAGGTATTCCAGCGCACCGGCCGCGGCCTTCGCGACGGTTGGGGTCAGCCGCGCGCTGCGGTGGCGCGGTACGACCATGCCGGTTGCACCCGCGAGCTCGGCCGTTCGCATCACCGCGCCGAGGTTCTGTGGATCGGTGACACCGTCGACTCCGACGAGGAACGCCTCGGGATCCGCAAGCAGTGCGTCGATGTCGCCGAATTGCAGCGGATCGGCGAACGCGACGACGCCCTGGGGTGAGTCGGTGCGGGCGAGCTCCGCGACGCGAGCCGGCGCGACCCAACGCACCTCCGCGCCGGTGATGTCAGCGAGCGCGGCCAGCTCGTCGAGCGCGTCACCACCGGTGGCCAGCCACAGCGTGCGTACCCGCCGCCGACCGGCCACGAGGAGCTCCCGTACTGCGCGGCGGCCTTCGACCTGGCCGCCCGGCGACGCACCATCGTCGGGCGCCGCGGCCCCGCGGCGCTCGGGCCGTGGACGGCCACCGTCGGGCCTGCGACCGCTCATCGGTGCCAGATCGTGCCCGTCGGCGTGTCTTCGAGTGTCACACCCTGTCGAGCGAGCTCATCGCGGACGCGATCCGCGGCTGCGAAATCACCGGTGCGCCGCGCCGCGTCACGCTCGCTGACCAGCGCGTCGACATCGCCGTCGTGGTCATTGCCGGCGCCGTCGTCGAGCTCGAGGCCGAGCACGGCAGCGAGCGCCTTGACCGTCGCGACGAGCGATGCGGCTCGCGCCGCATCGCCGCTGTCGATCGCCGCGTTCGCGTTGCGCACCGCCTCGAAGATCACCGCGACTGCGGCCGGCGTGCCGAAGTCGTCGTCCATCGCGTCGCGGAATGCCTGCACCGCGCCGGCGTCGAGCCCGTTGGAGACATGGAAGCCGGCGGCGCGAGCTCGCCGGACCAGGGCATCGAGACCGCCGAGCGCCCGCGACGCCGCTTCGAGCTCGCCGGCTCCGAGCTCGGTCGGTGATCGGTAATGCGTCTGCAGGACGCGGAGGCGAAACGCACGCGAGCCGTGCGCGTCGAGCGCGTCGGCGAGCATCGTGTAGTTCCCGAGCGACTTCGCCATCTTCTCCCCACCGACCGTCACCATCGCGCTGTGCAGCCAGTGACGCGCGAAGTGGTGGCCCGCAGCTTCGGCCTGCGCGCGCTCGTTTTCGTGATGCGGGAACACGAGGTCATTTCCACCACCATGAATGTCGAACTGCTCGCCGAGGATCTGCAGCGACATCGCGGTGCATTCAATGTGCCAACCCGGACGCCCCGGGCCCCACGGTGAATCCCATGAGGGCTCACCCGGCTTCGCCGTCTTCCAGAGCGCGAAGTCGACCGGGCTGCGCTTCCGCTCGGCGACGGCGACGCGCGCTCCGGCCGCATCGACGAGGTCGGCGAGCTTGCGATGCGAGAGCGCCCCGTAGCCTTCGTAGGTCTCCACCGCGAAGTACACGCCGTCGCCTTCGATGACATACGCGTGGCCGGTGACGACGAGCTCTGCGATCAGCTCCAGCATGGGCCCGATGAACGCCGTCGCGTACGGCGTCTCGTCGGGCCGGCGCACACCAAGCCTGTCCATCTGGTCCCAGTAGGCCGCCGCAAAGCGCTCCGCGACGTCGGTCTCGGTCGATCCTTCGGCGGCAGCCCGGGCGATGATCCGGTCCTCGACGTCGGTCACGTTGGTGACGTGCGTGACCTCGAGCCCCGACCATTCGAGGTAGCGACGCATCATGTCGAACGCGAGCGCGGTGCGGCCGTGACCGAGATGCGGAACGTCGTACACGGTCGGCCCGCACACGTACATCGACACCCGGCGCGGCTCGCGGGGCTCGAACTCGACCTTGCGACCGGCCATGGTGTCGTAGATGCGCAGCACCGCGAGGAGGCTACCGGCGGGCAGGCGCGACGCGAACCCAATTGACGATCCGCTCGCGCATCACGCTCGGTCGAGCAGGGCGACCGCCCATACCGCGATGCCCTCGGCGCGTCCGACGGCGCCGACACCCTCACCACGCTTCGGCTTCACCGACACGTGCACACCCGCGCCGCTCGGCTCCCGCGCCGGGCTCAGCGCGTCGGCGAGCTTGGCGGCCATGGGGTCGAGATGAGGTGCAAGCCGCGGCTGCTCGGCCGCGACGACGACGTCGACGTTGGCGACCCACCACCCCGTCCCGGCCACCTTGGCCGCCACCTCGCGTAGCAATGAGATCGAG
Source organism: Acidimicrobiia bacterium (assembly GCA_036386195.1). Classification (GTDB taxonomy): domain Bacteria; phylum Actinomycetota; class Acidimicrobiia; order IMCC26256; family JBBRZM01; genus JBBRZM01. The sequence continues at coordinate 4,309 of DASVIY010000231.1, forward strand.
GACGCGCCGCGGTAGCGCTCGTCGTCGTCGGGAAACAGGGCACCGAGATCCGGCAGCCCGGCAGGCCCGAGGATCGCGTCGGCAACGGCGTGCGCGACGACATCGGCGTCGGAATGGCCGAGAAGACCGCGGCCCTCGATCGACACTCCACCGAGCACCAGGGGACCATCGCCGCCGAACGCGTGCACGTCGTAACCGAGCCCGACGCGTGTGCTCATGTCGGCACCGCGCCGGCGGCGAGCAGCGCCGACGCCACGACGAGGTCATCAGCCGTCGTGATCTTCACGTTCGTCTGCTCGCCGGGAACGAGCACCAGGGCGCCACCGAGCGTCTCCACGAGTGCAGCATCGTCGGTCGCTTCGCGCTTGTCCGCGTGTGCGTCGCGCAGCATCGACGCGCGGAACGCCTGCGGCGTCTGCACCGCGACCAACTCGTCACGCGGAATCGTCGCGATCACGCGCTGTCCGTCGACCTGCTTGATGGTGTCGCTCACCTGCAGCGCCGGAACCGCCGCGTCGGCGCCACCACGCACAGCTTCCGCGACGGCGGCGAAAAGGTCACGGCTCGCGAGCGGTCGGGCGGCGTCGTGCACGACGATCACGTCGGCTTCGGCCGGGATACACGTCAGCCCTGCCCGTACAGAGTCCGACCTGGTGACGCCACCGGTGACCGTGGTCGTGACTGCGGGGCCGTCCCAAGTGATGTCAGGCGGAAGCACGAGGACGACGCGATCGCACGTCGCGACGGCGGTGTTGACCGCCCGATCGACCAGACGCGACTCGCCGAGCAACTCGAACTGCTTCGGGCTCCCGAAGCGCGCACCCCGGCCGCCTGCGACGACGATGCCCCAGACGCTCATACGGCGGGAGACGGCGGTGACTACTCGCCCGCCAGCACCTCGTCGAGCTTCGCCTCCGCGGCCTCCTCGTCGACACCGATGGCGAAGGTGAGCTCCGAGACCAGGATCTGGCGCGCTCGAGCGAGCATGCGCTTCTCGCCGGCGGAGAGGCCCTTGTCCTTCTCGCGGATCGACAGGTTTCGCACGACCTCGGCGACCTGGTAGATGTCGCCGCTCTTCAGCTTCTCGACATGGTTCTTGAAGCGGCGCGACCAATTGGTGGGCATGCGGGCCTCCTTCTTGCGGAGGACGGCAAACACCTCTTCGACCTCCTCGTCGTTGATCACGTCGCGGAGCCCGATCTCTTCGGCGTTGTCGGCCGGCACCATCAGGGTGAGATCGCCGTACGCCAGGCGCAGCACGAGGTAGTCGCGCTTCTCGCCGAACACGTCCTTCTTCTCCCGCTTCTCGATCGTCGCGGCGCCGTGGTGCGGGTACACGACCTTGTCACCGACGTCGAACGTCATGCAATGCTCCTCGCGGGGGTCGCCGCTGAACGCGGCGGAAACACCAATGATACCAAACTCCCTGCGGCCGCTCTTCGAGCGCTTCACGTTGCATTCGGGACGGCCCGCTCCGCTCGCCACTACGCTGAGTCGCCCGCAAGTAGGAGCTGCCGACGTGCCCGAACGCCGCCTTCTCGACACGACCGAGCTCTTCGCCGCCCTTCCCGAGCGCGTGTTGACAGCGCTGCGCGACCGGGCCGAGCTCCGCACGTATCCGCGCAACGCGCTGCTCTTCAGTCAAGGTGACCCGTCGACGGAATTGTTCGTGGTGCACGAAGGACGTATCGCGATCGCGACGCGCTCACCCGACGGGCGCGCGTCGGTCGTCGCAGTGTTGGAACAGGGCGGACTGTTCGGTGAGCTGGGCCTCTTCGACGACATCCCGAGGTCAGCCGACGCCCGCGCCCTCACTGACTCGCAGGTCATCGTGCTGGAGTTCACGCCGGTGCG
>DASVIY010000232.1:0-7444 GCA_036386195.1 Acidimicrobiia bacterium
GGGATTCTCGGCAAAGCGCTCACCGACTTCGTCGGTGTCGGCAACCTGAAGCTCTACAAGGTGCGATTCACCAAGCAGACCTGGCCCGGCGAGACACTCACGACCAACGTGACGGTCACCAAGAAGTACGAGGAGGGTCGCGAGCACCGCGTCGATCTCGAGTGCGAGGTCGTCAACCAGGACGGCGAGGCCAAGCTCACCGGCGTCGCGACCGCCGCGCTGCCGGCCCACGCCTAGCAGCGGCGGCACGGTTCCGCCCCGCATGCGCTTCGACCTGCCCACGCCCGACCTCGAGACCCAGCCCTACTGGGACGCCGCGCGCGACAGCAAGCTCCTCATCAAACGGTGCAACGCGTGCGGCCGTCACCACTTCTACCCGCGGCCGTTCTGCCCGACGTGCTGGAGTGACGACGTCGAGTGGGTCGAAGCGAGCGGTGCCGCCACGCTCTACACGTGGTCGGTCGTGCATCGCACCGATCTGCCGCCGTTTCACGAGTGGGTGCCCTACGTGACCGCGGTCGTCGATCTCGTCGAAGGTCCTCGCATGATGACGACCGTCATCAACTGTGATCACGAGGCCCTCGAGATCGGCATGGCGCTCAGCGTCGAGTACCGCGTCATCTCCGACGACGTGACCGTGCCCGTGTTTCGCCCTGCAGGTGCAGACGCAAACGCGCGCGCGGCGGACGGCTCGTGACCGAGCACGACTTCAACTTCCCGTTCGAAGGTCCGATCCACGAGGTGTTTCCCGCGTTGCACGCGTCGCAGAACGCGTGGATGTCACAGATCGACTCGCTGAGCGCACCCGACCGCAAGACGCACGAGCTCATCCGGCTCGTCTGCACGGTCATCGGTCGCAATCACGAAGGGGTCGCGCGGCACGCGATGCTCGCGCACGAAGTCGGCGCGAGCTGGGACGAGGTGCTCGGCTCGATCATGCTCACGCAGCCGGCGTTCGGCTTGCTTCCCGCAGTTGAGGCGATCCCGCACGCACGGAAGGGGTTCGACACCGCGCCCGAGGCGGAAGCCGAATGAGTGCCGCGCGCGGCGTGTGATGGCCGAAGCCCCCGTCGCGCCGCCGTTTCGCATCCTGCCTCGGGTTACCGAACGCAACAGTCCGTTCTGGACCGGCGGCGCCGAGGGCGAGTTGCGCATCCAGCGGTGCCAGGACTGTCACGAGTTCTTGCATCCGCCCGCCGTGATCTGTCCGGTGTGCCATTCCAAACGGCTCGAGTTCGAGGTCGTGAGCGGCCGGGCGACGGTCTTCACGTTCAGCGTCAACTACCAGCAGTGGATGCCCGGGCCCGAGCTGCCGTATGTGGTCGCGATCGTGGCGCTCGACGACGCGGCGCCGGTGCGACTGACGACCAACATCGTCAATTGCGACCCCGAGTCGGTCGAGATCGGCATGCCGGTGCAGGTGATCTTCGAGCAGCACGATGACGTCTGGATCCCGTTGTTCGAGCCGTCGGCCGCACAGGCGGCGCCGTGAACACCGAGGTGAACGAGATCATCGAGCGTCGGGTCGTGGTGAGCGGCGCAGGCCAGTCCGAAATCGGGCGCCGCCTGCATCGCGATCCACTCGAGCTCACGGTCGACGCGTGCTTGGCGGCGATCGAGGACGCGGGGCTCACGACGCACGACATCGACGGGATCGGGACCTACCCCGGTCCGATGGATACGCCGTCCGGGTTCTCGGGCGCCGGCGTCACCGACGTGCAGGACGCGCTTCGACTCGAGCTCGGCTGGTACACGAGTGGCATCGAGCAACCCGGACAACTCGGCTCGGTCGTCAACGCGTGCCTCGCGGTCGCGTCGGGCCTCGCGACCCACGTCCTGTGTTTCCGCAGCGTCTACGAAGGCAGCGCCCAGGGTGACAAGGGCCGCGCCGGCGTCATGCCCGGCGGCGGCGGGTCGGGCAACTTCCGCGCGCCGGGCTACATGCAGTGGACCTTGCCGTTCGCCGCGCCGTCGGCCGCGATCTGGATCGCGATGATGGCGCAGCGTCACTTCTACGAGTTCGGCACGACGCGGGAGCAGCTCGCGTGGATCGCGATCAACGCGCGTAAGAACGCGGCGCTCAATCCGAAGGCGATCTACCGCGACCCCATGTCGCTCGACGATTACTTCGCGGCTCGCATGATCACGACGCCGTTCTGCCTGTTCGACTGCGACGCGCCGTGCGACGGCGCGACCGCCGTGATCGTTTCGCGGGCAGACACCGCCGTCGACCTGCGCAAGCCGCCCATTCAGGTCGAAGCCGTCGGCACGGCGATGCGCGGCCGGCCCTCGTGGGACCAGTGGGACGACCTCACCACGATGGCCTGCCGCGACGCCGGCGCGCAGTTGTGGACCCGCACCGAGTTGCAGCCGTCCGACGTGCAGCTCGCGGAGATGTACGACGGGTTCAGCTTCATCACCATGGCCTGGCTCGAGGCGATGGGCTTCTGCGGACGCGGCGAGTCGGGACCCTTCGTCGAGGGTGGCACCCGCATCGCGCGCGACGGCGAGCTCCCGCTCAACACTCACGGCGGCCAGCTCTCGGCCGGCCGGCTCCACGGTTACGGCTTCCTGCACGAGGCGTGCGTGCAACTGCGGGGCGAGGCCGGCGAACGCCAGTTGCCCGGTGACCCCGAAGTCGGCGTCGCCGCCGCCGGCGGCGGCCCCATCGCCGGCTGCCTCCTCCTCACCCGATCCCGCTGACCGGTTTAGCGCCCCCACCTCTCGTTCACTCGTGGTATTCCCGCCAAATATCGGGTGAGAGCCTCGAGTAAACGACGGCAGTGTCGCTAAGCGGGCCGACGCACCGTCCGTGCGATCAACGCGCAAATCTCCGGCGCGCAGCGCTGGATCTGCCGAGCTGTCACATGCACGACCTGCCATCCGGCGGCGACGAGCTCGGTCCGGCGTCGCAAGTCGTCCTCGAATTTCCGTCGGCCGCCGTGGTGCAAGTAGCTGTCGACCTCGATGACGAGGCGGGTGTCGGGATACGCGAAGTCGGCGCGGGCGATGAAACGCCCGGCCGGAGTGCGGACCACGAATTGCGCGACGGGCTCCGGCAGTCCACGGTCGCGAAGCAGGCGCAAGAAGCGGGTCTCGAGCACGCTTTCGGACGCCGAGGTCGACACATCGCGTTCGGCAAGCAGTGCACGGAGGTTGCGTACACCCCGACGGCCGCGCGCCGCGAGCTGCTCGAGCCGCGTTTGCACCGAAGCAACGTCAGTGAGCTCGCGCCGCAGGGCATCGTCGAGCGCGACCTCGAGACGCGCGACTGGTGTCACCGCCGCGAGGTCGATCAGGGTCCGCACGACGGTGGTGACCGCGATGCCGTGTCGGACGGTGCGATCCACTTGATTCGGGCGAACGGTCTCGTGACTCACCACACCGGGGAGTCGATGCCAGCGGCCGAAGGGCACGGTCACCTCGGTGGGCACCGGCTCGGCGACGGGTAGCTCCCACAATCGAGCCGCGCTGCGGTGGCTCGCATATGCGCGACCCTTGCCACTGCGACACGCGGTCAGCAGTTCTTGCTGCCAAGAATCGGCAACCCCGGCGATCCGATACACGCCCGACCCGACGCGTTCCCAGCGGCCGTACTGGCAGCGCTGGTCGATCATGAGTTGCGATCCACCTCGCCGGATCACCTGATGGATGGTGACGATGCCGTACTGGGTTGCCGCCAGCCGTCCGATTGCGCGGTCGAATCCTTCATTCATGCGGTGCAGTCAAGCGCCGGGGTATGACACCTAGGCCCGAATGATCGTTTACTCGAGGAATCCCCTCGGTATTTGGCGGGAATACCACGAGTAAACGAAGTCTCCGAAGCGCGCGGGACGTGCGCGCCAGGCGCCCGTCAGTCGAGGAGGAGGGTGGCGAGGGTCTCGAGGGACTCGATGCGGCCGCCGCCGACGTGTTGCAGGGTGAGAACGCGCTTGTAATAGAGGTGGATGTCGTGCTCCCACGTGAAGCCGACTCCACCGAAGACCTGAATCGCGTTCGCTCCCACCCCGTACAGCTCGTCGGCTGCGAACGCCTGTGCCATCGCCGCGGCGCGGTGGCGTTCGCGGGCGTCGGGCTCGTCGCAGGCCCACGCGGCGTAGTACGCGCCCGCGCGTGCCAGCTCGACCGCGCGCAGCATGTCGGCGCAGATCTGTTGGACGGCTTGGAAAGCGCCGATCGGCCGGCCGAACTGCTCGCGCTCCTTCGCGTACTCCACTGCGAGTTCGAGCGCGCGGGACGCCGCGCCCACCCCGTCGAGCACCGACGCCACGGCGAGCCGGTCGACGGCCTCGGCGACGGCCGCCTCGCCCGCACCGGGGCCGCGCGCGGCACCGCCACCGCCACCGCCACTGGCACCGCCACCGCCACCGCCTCCGGCACCGCCTCCGAGCCGCCACGCAGGCGCGTCGCGCAAGACGACCGACGCCTGCTTGCGGGTGCCGTCAACCGTTGGCGTCCCCTCGACCACGACGCCCTCGGCATCACGCCGCACCGCGAACACGCCCAGGCCGTCGTCGGTCATCGCGGTGACGAGCAGCAGGTCGGCCGCAACTGCGTCGGGTACGTGCGCCTTCGTGCCGTTGATCGCCCAACCGTCGCCGGCCGCGCGGGCAGACGTGACCGGCGTGCGCCACTCCGAACGGGAGTCGGGCTCGTAGCACGCAAGTGTGCCGGTCGTGTCGCCCGACGCCAGGCCGGGAAGGAGCGACTCGAAGTCGTGTTCGTCGCCGGCCGACAGCACCAGGCTCACTGCGCCGATCGCCGACGACTGATACGGGCCCGGGTGCACAGCCCGCCCGAGCTCCTCGAGCACCACCGCCTGGTCGACCATGCCCCGGCCCGCGCCGCCATACGCGTCCGGCACGAGCAGACCGGTCACACCGAGATCGGCAAGGCCCCGCCAGACATCCTCAGCGGTGCCGCGCGGATTGTCGAGCTGCGCGCGCACGTACGGCGAGACGGGCGCTTGCTCGGCGAGGAACCGGCGCAGTGTCGCGCGCAGCAGTTCCTGGTCTGCGCTGAACTCGAAATCCATGTGCCTGTTTCGGTCGCCCGAGGTGGGCGCGGAGCGTATCCGAGTATCGTCGCTTTCGATGCGACTGCACTATGGCGAGGCCGAAGAGGCGTTCCGCGCCGAGTTCGTCGCCTGGCTCGAGACGAACGCGCCCCCGGCGGACGAGCGCGACGCGCCCCGCGAGTCGAGCGCCGATTTCCAGGACTGGTCGCGCGCGTGGCAGCGCCGCCTCTTCGACGCCGGATTGCTCGTGCCCGGCTGGCCGCCCGAGCTCGGCGGCCGTGACGCCACGCCCGTTCAGCAGATGATCTACTTCGAAGAGCTCTCCAAGCGGCACATCGAGCGCAGTGCCAACCCGCAGGGCCTCGGCATCGTGGCGCCGTCGCTGCTCGACTACGGCACCGCCGAGCAGCGCGAGCGGTTCCTCCTGCCCACGCTGCGAGCCGAGATCGCGTGGTGCATCGGGATGAGCGAGCCGGGCGCGGGGAGCGACCTCGCCGGTCTCAGCACGCGCGCCGCGTTCGACGGCGACAACTTCGTCGTCAACGGCCAGAAAGTGTGGACATCCGGCGCGCATCACGCCGACTGGTGCCTGTGCTTCGTTCGCACCGACCCCGACGTGCCCAAGCACCGCGGTATCAGCGTGCTCATCGTCGACATGCGATCACCTGGCATCGAGGCCCGCCCGTTCCCGGAGCTCACCGATCCCACTCGCGCCGACTTCAACGAGGTCTTCTTCACCGACGTGCTGGTACCGCGCGACCACCTGCTCGGCGAGCTCAACGGCGGGTGGCCGATCAGCCAGGGCTCGCTCGCGCACGAACGGGCCATGTTGTGGATCGACTTCGCGTACACCCTCCAGCGCGCGGTCAGCGTGCTCGTCGAGACCGGACAGCGGGAGGGCCCCGGCGGCCACGGCACGCACCTCGCCGACGACGACGGCTTTCGAGACCAGGTGGCGTCGCTCTACATCGACGCGCAGGCAATCATGCTGATGGGCTACCGCGGCTTTTCGAAGTACGCCAAAGGCAAGGCGAATCCGGAGCATTCGTTGCTGAAGCTGTTCGGCAGCGAGGCGATCCAGCGCTGCTGCCTTGCGGGTACCGAGGCGATCGGCGCGGCGGCGGTCGACGACGACGTGCTCGGCCCGACGCTCCTTCGCACCGGCTCGTGGGCCATCCAGTACTTGTTGTCGTTCAGCGGCACGATCCCGGGTGGCACCAGCGAGATCCAGCGCAACATCATCGCGGAGCGTGTGCTCGGCCTTCCCCGGAGGTAGGCATGAACGACGACCCGGAGCTCAGCGCGGCCGACGTGCAGCGCATGATGACGCCGTTGTGGGAGCAGGTGAAGATCGCGCTGGCCCGCGGCAAGCCCGAAGACGCGGCCATCCTCCTCGATCGGGCCGTCGACCAGTGGCGGTCGCTCCAGGACTACTCGATCAACTGGATCACGTCGCTGCTCAGCTTCATCGGCGAGGAGCTGGGCGAAGAGGCCGTCGAACGCGCGCTGCGCAAGACGGGCGACGAGTTCGTGCGCCCGCGCCGCGACACCGGTGTCGAATGGGCGTCGCTCCCGGCGAGCGCTCGGGCCAAGGTCATCGCGCGCGCGATGTTGAGCAACTTCGGCACCGTCGACGTCGCGGAGGACGACGAGAAGATCACCCTCTCGTTTCGCTGCGGCAGCGGCGGCCGGCTCATCGACGAGGGCAAGTACGAGGGTGATCATGCGTACCTGACGTTGCGCGAGCGCGCCGGGCGCACCTTCATGCGCGACGAGTTGCCGGTGTACTGCGCCCACTGCGCAGTCAACAACGAGATGCAGCCGATCGAGTGGGGAGGCGCGGCCACCAGTTTCGAGCACCCACCCGAACACGCCGGCGAGCCCTGTGTGCACCACGTCTACAAGGACGCCCGCGCCCTGCCCGACGAGGCCTACGAACGGCTGGGCAAGACGCCGCCTGGGTGAGATTGCCTCAGCCCGAGCAGGGAACGTGCCGTTAGAAACGTCCGATGCAACAAATCGGGCACCTTGCGCGTCTTTTCATACATGAGCACGCTTGCGATGGGTGACACCACCCGGCCGGTGGGGGCGACTGCGCGGGGCCAGGCGCTGGCTTCCGTCAGCGGTACGACGCTGGCCGAGCTCTTTCGTGATCAGTACGAGAAGATGATTCGCGTCGCGTACCTGCTCACCGGCTCGCAGGCCACCGCCGAGGATCTGGTCCAGGACTCGTTCATACGGATCCAGCCCAAGCTCGACCGCCTCGAGAGCCCGGCCGCATACCTGCGCACGACAGTGGTCAATGCCTGCAGCGGCCATCATCGCAAGATCGTCCGGGATCGGGCTCGCTTCGCCGACCTGGTGAAGATCAACGTGTCACCCGAGACGCCGATGATCGCCGACATCGGCGCCAAACCTTCGAAGGTG
>DASVIY010000233.1:0-2461 GCA_036386195.1 Acidimicrobiia bacterium
GCGGCGCGCAACATCCGTTACAGCGCGGCGGAAGACCCGGTGCAGGGCGCAACCGGGATGGCCGCATCCGCGGCGGGCATGCCGATCGAGGACGTCTCGATGGGCGACGACGGCACCGCCGCTGCCGGGCTCGGCGGCGGCATGGCGACTGCGGTTGCCGACCCGCCCGAAGAGGTGATGCAGCCGGTGAGGGTCGAGAAGACCCCGGGTCGCAACGAGCCGTGCTGGTGCGGGAGCGGCAAGAAGTTCAAGATCTGCCACGGCCGCTGACATCCGTTTCGCAGCCTGCTCATGCGTGACTTCACCGACGACCTCGCGGGATTGCAACGCCGGGTCAGCGACGCCCGGAAGTACCTGCACATCGACGACGCCGAGAGCCGTGTCGCGGAGCTCGAGACCGAGGCCAGCCGCCCCGATCTCTGGGACGACCAGGATGCCGCCCGGCGCGTGACCACCGAGCTGGCGCGCGTGCGGGAGGACATCGATCTGGTCCGGGGTCTGGAGGAGCGTGTCTCCGACGTGCAGACGCTGTTCGAGCTCGCCCGGGAGGAGAGCGATGACTCGCTCGAGCCCGAGATCGCCGCGGGCGTCGCGGCCATCGGCCAGGAGCTCGATCGCCTCGAGCTACGCGCCCTGTTCAGCGGTGAGCACGACGAGCGCGACGCGATCTGTGAGGTGCACTCGGGCGCGGGCGGGACCGACGCGCAGGACTGGGCGGAGATGGTGCTCCGGATGTACACGCGCTGGGCCGAGCGCACGGGCTTCGATGTCGAGCTCGACGAGGTGCAACCCGGTACCGAAGCCGGTATCAGCAGTGCCACGTTCATCGTGAAGGGCCGCTACGCCTACGGGATGCTCCTGGGGGAGAAGGGCGTGCACCGGCTCATCCGCATCTCGCCGTTCGACGCGAACGCGCGCCGCCAAACCGCGTTCGCGTCGCTCGATGTCGTGCCGGCGCTCGAACACGAGGAGGAGCCGGAGATCGATCCCAACGACTTGCGCATCGATACGTATCGCTCGTCGGGTGCAGGCGGGCAGCACGTCAACGTGACCGACTCGGCGGTGCGTATCACGCATCTGCCGACCGGCGTCGTGGTGTCGTGTCAGAACCAACGCTCGCAAATGCAGAATCGGGCCAAGGCGATGCAGATCCTTGCGGCGCGCCTTGCGGCGCGCCAACGGGCCGAACGTCAGCAAGAGCTCGACGCACATTCCGCGGAGAAGAAGGACGTCGCGTTCGGCAGTCAGATCCGCACGTACACCCTCGCGCCGTACCAGTTGGTGAAAGACGAGCGCACCCGCTACGAGACCGGCAATGTGCAAGCGGTGCTCGACGGCGAGCTCGACCCGTTCGTCGAGGCGACGTTGCAGTGGCGCCGGCACGGATCGGCGCGTCCCGCATGAGGGCGCGAACTCGCCGGCACGCTGCCGTCCGGTTGCCCGTCATCAGTTTGCAGAACCATCCTGATACCCTCGCGTCGATCTCATGATCCGCTTCGAGAACGTCACAAAGATCTATAAGGGCGACGTCGTCGCGCTCCGCGACATCGACGTCGAGGTGCAGAAGGGGGAGTTCCTCTTCCTCGTGGGCCCATCGGGTTCGGGGAAGTCGACCTTCCTCCGTTTGCTGCTGCGCGAGGAACTGCCGACGGCCGGACGCATCGTGGTCGCCGGGCGCGAGATCGGAAAGCTGAGCCAGTCCAAGATCCCGCAGCTGCGTCGCAACATCGGCTGCATCTTCCAGGACTACAAGCTGCTGCCCACCAAGACCATCTACGAGAACGTCGCATTCGCGATGGAGGTCATCGGCCGGCCCCAGCATGTGATCAAGTCTCAGGTGCCGCAGGTGCTCGACCTCGTGGGGCTGTCGTCGAAGTCGAAAAACTTCCCCGACGAGCTGTCCGGTGGTGAGCAGCAGCGCGTGTCGATGGCACGTGCATTCGTCAACCGGCCGCTCATCGTGCTCGCCGACGAGCCCACCGGCAACCTCGACCCGGCGACGACGGTCGGGATCATGCGCATCCTCGACCGCATCAACCGCACGGGCACCACCGTCGTCATGGCGACGCATGACCAGCGCATCGTCGACGCGATGCGGCGGCGCGTCGTCGAGCTCGATCACGGCTCGATGGTTCGTGACCAGGCCCGTGGTGTGTACGGCGTCGGGAGCTGAACAATGCTCTCCAAGGCGGGGTATTTCTCTCGCGAGACGTTGATCTCACTGCGGCGCAACCTCCTGATGACGCTCGCCGGCATCCTGACCGTCACCGTGTCGCTGGCGCTGTTCGGCGGCATCCTGGTGCTCTCGAGTTTCGTCGACCACGGCACCGAGCGCATCAAGGGCGGTGTGACGCTCGAAGTGTTCATGAAGGTCGACGCGCCGGCCGATCAGATCGCAGCGGTCGAAGCGAAGTTGAAGAGCGATCCCAACGTCAAGAGCTTCGTGCACTTCGACAAGCAG
>DASVIY010000234.1:0-2221 GCA_036386195.1 Acidimicrobiia bacterium
GCCCCCGGATCCACGTGGAAGACGTTCAGCGCGATCGCCGGGCTCCGGACCGGTGTGACCAGCCCCGGCCGCGTGATCAACGACAACGGTTCGATCAAAGTCGGCGGCTTCACCTTCCGCAACGCGGGGGGCACGCGCAACGGGTCGATCAGCCTGCAAAAGGCGCTCACCGTGTCGAGCGACGTGTACTTCTACACGCTCGGCGCCGACTTCTGGGGCGACTTCCACCGCGGCGACACCGCGACGGGCTACGCGATCCAGGACACCGCGCGCACGTTCGGCTTCGGTGAGCCGACCAACATCGGCCTCGACGGCGAGGCGGCAGGACGGATCCCCGACGAGGCGTTCAAGAAGGACTTCAACAAGAACCAGCCCAATCCGCGCGTGAAGGCCGAGAACTCGATCTGGCTCCCGGGCGACAGCGTCAACCTCGCGGTGGGACAGGGCGACCTGCTCGTCACGCCGCTCCAACTCGCGCGTGGCTACGCCGCGTTCGCGAACGGCGGCAACCTGCTGACGCCGAGGCTCGCCTCGCAGATCCGTGACTACGACAGCCCAACCGTCGTGCGCGATCTGGCGCCGCACACGCTCGCGTCGACGCACCTCGACCCCGCGGCGCGTAGCACGATCCTGAGCGGCCTCGAAGGTGTGCCGCGCACCGGGACGGCCGCGCAGCCGTTCAAGGGATTCCCGTTCGACCAGGTGCCGATCGCGGGCAAGACGGGTACGGCGGAGGTCAACAACAAGTCCACCACGTCGCTGTTCGTCGGCATCCTGCCCGCCGATAACCCGCAGTACGTCGTGGCCGCGGTCGTCGAGGAGGCCGGCTTCGGGTCTGCGGTTGCAGCGCCGATCGTGCGCACGATCATCGAGAAGCTGGCCGGGCTGACGCCGGGCAATCCAGTCGTCGCGGCACCGAGGGCGATCGACTGATGGCGACGATCAGCAGCGCGCCGAGCGCCCGCCGGGCGATGCTCTCCGACCGGAGAGCGCGACTCGAGTCGTCGCCGCTCCGCCACCTCGACGCGCTGCTCATCGCGGCGGTGATCGGCACGGCCGGGCTCGGCATGCTCATGGTGTACTCCGCGACCCGCAACACCGTGCGCGGCGATCCGCTGTACTACGTGAGGCGTCAAGGGATCTTCGTCCTTGCCGGTGTGCTGTTGATGGCGGCCGTGATGGCCGTCGACTATCGGAAGCTTCGCGACCTGTCCGTGGTCGTCTACGCCGGGTTGATCTTCGGCTTGCTGGCCGTCTTGTCGCCCGTCGGTTCGCGCTCGAAGGGGACGCAGGGGTGGTTCCAGCTGCCGGGCGGTTTCCAGCTCCAACCCTCGGAGTTCGCGAAGTTCGCGTTGGTCATCGCCGTCGCCGGCTACTGCTATCAGCATCGGGGCGATCTCGACGCATGGCGCTTGACGGTCGCCGTGAGCCTTGCGATCGTGCCGATCGGGCTCGTGATGCTGCAGCCCGACCTCGGCACCGCCATGGTGATGGGGCTGATCGTGATCGCGATCCTCGCCGTGGCGGGGCTGCGCGCGCGGCAACTGATCGTGCTGCTCGCGCTGGCTGCCACCGGCGTCTTTGCGGTGGTCAATCTCGGCGTGTTGCAGCAGTACCAGGTCGACCGGCTCACCAGCTTCTTGAACCAGGGCGGCGACAAGAAACGCGCGACGTACAACGTCGACCAGTCGAAGACCGCCGTCGCCAACGGCCAGCTCACGGGGCGCGGCCTGTTTCACGGCACGCAGACCCAGCTCGGGTTCGTGCCCGAGCAACGCACCGACTTCATCTTCACGGTGGTCGGTGAGGAGCTCGGCTTCCTCGGCGGCACGACGTTGCTCGCGCTGTTCGCCATCATCGTGTGGCGTACCTGGCGAACCGCCCGGCTGGCCGGAGACTTCTTCGGCACACTCGTCTGCGTCGGGTTCCTGGCGATGTTCACGTTCCAGATCTTCGAGAACATCGGCATGACGATGGGGATCATGCCCATCACGGGGCTGCCGTTGCCGTTCATGAGCTATGGCGGCTCGTCGGTCATCGCGTACTTCGCGTGCATCGGTCTCATCGCGAGCATCCACATGCGCCGTTTCGCCTGAATCAAGATCTCCGGCCCTCGGCTAGGCTCGGGGTTCAGATGTCCAACCTGTGGCCCGCGGTAGAACCGCTCCTGGCCAGGGTCGAAAAGCCCGCTCGCTACATCGGGATGGAACGAGGCAGCGTC
>DASVIY010000235.1:0-3036 GCA_036386195.1 Acidimicrobiia bacterium
ATCGACGCGGTCACGTAGCCGCGCTGCCCGAATGCCCGTGCGAGCATGACGACGGAGTCTGAGTCCTTGTCGCCGCCGGCGAAGCCACCGCCGTGCGCCAGGATCAGGACCGGCCGTTGCGTCGCGGCGTCGCCTGCCGGCTGGTAGAGGTCGAGTCCCAGTGCCACGTCATCGCCGGCAGCGTCGACTGCCGATCCGTAGGAGACGTCGTGCTGCACGTCGACGTTGGCGAAGGTCGGGTCGTGGTAGCGCACGGGACGGGACGGGGTGGCCGCGGGTGCCGCCGATGGTGCGGAGAACACGAGGGCGAGAGCGCACGTCAGCAGGGCAATGGCGGCAACCAGTGTCTCCACCGCGAGCCGCCGCTTGTGAATCATTGTCTGCCCTTTTGACAACGGCCGGATCGCCGGAGCCGACGGTTTTCGGCTTCATGGATGAGACGTACGCCGCCACCGTTTGGTTGTCTATACACTTCGACGCCGAAGCCGAGGTCTTGAATTGTTTGACGCGCTCGCCGACCGGTTCGACGGGATCTTCCAGCGCCTGCGGAGCCGCGGGAAGCTCACAGAGAAGGACATCGACGAGATCGCGCGCGAGATCCGGCTCGCGCTGCTCGAAGCCGACGTCAACGTCCGAGTCGTGAAGGGCTTCATCGCCCGGGTCAAAGAGCGGGCGAACGGCGCCGACGTCGCCAAGAGCCTCACCCCCGCGCAGCAGGTCATCAAGATCGTGCACGAGGAGCTCGTGACGACACTCGGTGGCGTCAGCGGCAAGCTCGACATGAACCCGAAGCCGCCGACGGTCGTGATGCTCACCGGTCTCCAGGGATCGGGAAAGACGACGGCCGCCGGCAAGCTCGCGCGTCACCTCAAGCGCGGAGGGCTGCAGGTGCTGCTCGTCGGGGCCGACCTGCAGCGTCCGGCAGCGGTCGAGCAGCTCCGGGTGCTCGGCAAGCGCATCGACGTGCCGGTCTTCTCGGAGCCGACCGACCCCGTCACCGTCGCGCGCAACAGCCTCGAGGAGGCGGCCCGGCTCGGACGCAACGTGGTGATCGTCGACACCGCCGGCAGGCTGCAGATCGACGCCGAGCTCATGCACGAGCTGCGCCGGGTCCGCGACGCGGTCAAGCCGCGCGACACGCTGCTCGTCGTCGACGCGATGACCGGCCAGGAGGCTGTCAACGTCGCGAGCGCGTTCGACGACGCGGTCGGCCTCGACGGCATCGTGCTCACCAAGATCGACGGCGACGCGCGCGGAGGCGCCGCCCTGTCGGTGAAGGAAGTGGTCGGCAAGCCCATCCTGTTCGTGGGGACGGGCGAGACACTCGAAGACTTCGAGCCGTTCCATCCCGATCGCATGGCGAGCCGGATCCTCGGGATGGGCGACATGCTCACGCTCATCGAGAAGGCCGAGGCCACGTTCGATACCGAGAAGGCCGCGCAGACCGAGAAGAAGATGCGCAAGGGCCAGTTCACGCTCGAGGACTTCCTCGAACAGATGCGTCAGATCAAGAAGATGGGCCCGCTGCAAAACGTCATCGGCATGCTGCCCGGGCTGCCGAAGGAGCTGCGCAAGGCGCAGGTCGACGACGGCGAGATGGGCCGGGTCGAGGCCATCATCTGCTCGATGACGATCGAGGAGCGCCGCAACCCAGCGGTGATCAACGGCTCCCGCCGGCTGCGGATCGCCCACGGCAGCGGTACGACGACCCAGGAAGTCAACGCGATGCTCAAGCAGTTCAAGCAGGTGCAGCAGATGATGCGGTCGGTCACGTCCGGCAAGCGACCGCAGCTTCCGGTCCCCGGGCTCTGATTCTGTAGGCTTGGCTCCTTCCGCCTTCGGCTCGGCACGGTCTGCCCCGACCCTGCCGCACACCACCGGCAGCACCAACGAGAGGACAGCGTCACCGTGGCCGTCAAGATCCGCCTCATGCGAGTGGGCAAGACGAAACAGCCCACCTATCGCGTCGTCGTCGCCGACGGTCGCAAGCCCCGCGACGGCCGCTTCATCGAGATCATCGGGCAGTACGGGCCGCGCCAAGACCCGTCGCTCATCAACATCGACGGCGACCGCGCGCTCGCGTGGCTGCGCCAGGGCGCCCAGCCGACCGACCAGGTGCAGAAGCTGCTGACCGTCACGGGAGTGTGGGAGCAGTTCGCGTCGGAGCGCAAGCGTCCGGCGAAGACCAAGCTCAACCGCCGGGGCTACGCGACCGGCCGGCACACGGTGAAGAAGACGGCGAAGAATGCGCCCGCCGAGGCGCCGGCGGCTCCAGTACCGGCACCCGCGCCCGACGCGCCGGAAACGAAGGCGCCCGCGCCCAACGCGGCCGCCGCCGCGAACGAGGAGCCGGCAACATGAGCGAGCCCGACGATGACGACTTCGAAAATGTCGTCGAAGATGACGACGACTATGACGACGACTACGACGACGAGATCGGCGCAGAGGGCAACCGCATCGTCGGTGCGCGCGCCCGCGCAGTCGTCGAGCACGTCACCCGCAACGTCGCCGACTATCCCGACGCGATCGACATCGACGTCGAGGAACGCCGGGGCGAGGTGACCTTGCTGGTGCATGCCGACCCTGCCGACATGGGCCGGCTCATCGGCAAGCGCGGACGGGTGATCCAGGCGTTGCGTCAGGTCACGCGGGCCGCGGCTGCTTCCGAGGGCGTCAAGGCCAACGTCGACGTCGTCGAGTAGCCGTGCCGTGACGGCGGCGCGCCTCGAGGTCGGCCGTATCGGCCGGGCGAAAGGTTTGCGCGGCGAGGTCATGGTCACGCTGTCGACCAACCGGCACGAGCGGATGACTGCCGGCGCGGTGCTCTACGCGGGTGACCGTGCCTTGGTGATTCTCGAAGCCCACGAACACCAGGGCCGCTGGCGGGTGCAGTTCGAAGGGGTCGACGACCGCGATGCGGCGGAAGCTCTGCGTGGGGCGGTGCTCACGGGCGATCCGTTCGGCGACGCGCCCGAGGGTGAGGCGTGGGTGCACGAGCTGATCGGCAACGAGGTGCACGACCGCGCCGGCACGATG
>DASVIY010000236.1:0-5200 GCA_036386195.1 Acidimicrobiia bacterium
GCCGGCCCTCGTCGGCCGCGGTGAGCTGCGGGAACGTCACGCGTCGAGCTCGCTACGGCCGTCGGTCGCCCACCAGCTCGCGGTGAGCCGCAACCCGCCGAGATCGGCACGCGGCTGCAGCTCCTCGAACGAGCGCTTGTAGCCGGTGAACTTGAACTTCCACCGGCCGTCTTCCTTCACGTACTCGTCGGTGTAGAACGCGGCGCCGCGCACGGTGATGTTCCATTGCGTGTCGACAACCACGTCGTCGAGCGCCCACGTACCCACCGCGGTCGTCTCGCCGGTGAGGTCGATCTCCGGATGATGCACGCGATGACTGGAATGGAACGTGTCGGCACCCATCGTGCGCTGGAGGAACTCGAGAATCGCGTCGCGGCCTTCGTAGGTGTACTTCCCGCCGCTGTACTCGGCGCGCGCATCGTCGGTGAGCACGTCACGCATGTCGTCCCACAGCTTCTGGTCGAGGCAACGGAGGTACCGGTACTTCAGCCGCTCGATCGCGTGGATCTCGACGAGGGCGGCAGGCGACACGTCGTCGCGGCTCATCCCCACACAACCGGCATGTGGTGGATGCCACGGATGAACGCCGACTGCGAGCGCGGGATCGGCGCGTCGTCGGTGAGCCGGAGATCGGGGAGCCGTCGCAGCACTTCCTCCAGCAGCACCTTGATCTCGAGGCGCGCAAGCTGCGCACCCAGACAGAAGTGCGGACCGAAACCGAACGCGAGATGCGGGTTGGGGTTGCGCTGGACGTCGAAGACCTCCGGGCTGTCGAAGACCTCCGGGTCACGGTTGGCCGACCCGTAGAACAGCAGCACCGAGTCGCCTTCGCGGATCTTCTCGCCGTGCAGCTCGTAGTCAGAGGTCGCGGTGCGACGGAAGTTGATGATCGGCGTCACCCATCGCAGGCACTCCTCCACCGCGACCGGGATCTTCGCCGGATCGTCGATGAGCTTCTGCCGCTCGCCGGGATTGCGCATGAGCGCCTCGAGGCCGCCGGAGATCACGTTACGCGTGGTCTCGTTGCCGCCGATGAGCAAGAGGAGCGCCTCGCTCACGATCGCGTCCTCGGAGAGCCGCTCGCCGTCGATCTCCTCGTGCACGAGGATGCTCACGAGGTCGTCACTCGGAGTCGCGCGGCGCCGCTCCATGATGTCGAGCGCGTACTCGACGAACGCGAAGTGGGAGCTGATCACATCGTCGGTCACGTTGTCAGGACCGTCGGCGCCGCCGATCAGCGCGTCGGACCAGCGCTGGAGCATGTCGCAGTCGTCGAGCGGGGAGCCGAGGTACTCGGCGATCAGGATCATGGGCAGCGGCGCGGCGAGCTCCTGCACGAGATCGCATTCGCGGCGCGCCTCGACCGCGTCGATGAGCGACGTGACGATCGAGCGCACATGGTCTTCCTTGCCCGCCACCGCCTTGGGCGTGAACCCCTTGTTGACGAAGCGCTTCTGTGCCTTGTGCTGCGGATCGTCCTGGCTGATCATCGACCCGTCGGGTGGCGTCTGCGGCCGGAAGCCGTACCGGTTGCAGAAGATCTCCGGCTGCTTCTCGAGCGCGAGGACGTCGGCGTGACGCGTGACGCCCCACAGGTCGCTCTGCTCGTCCCAGTAGACGGGGGCGTTCTCGCGCAACCATGCATACGTGGGATACGGGTCACCCGCGTACAAGTTGCGGTCGAGCAGGTTGATGCGGCGTTCGGTGACGGCCACGTGCGACCTCAGCTCCGCGAGCCGAGGCGCTCCTCGATCTTCGCCAGCGCCTCGATGGTGCGGTCGGTCTGCTCGCGCTGCTCGTAGACGAGCCGGATCAGCCAGTACTGCAGGTACCGGGACAACGAATGGCGTACGTAGAGCGCGGCGCCGATCGTGGTGAGCGCGATCCCGAGCATGCCGCCCGAGATGACGTAGGGAATCTGATCCGAGAGGACCGCGGTACCTGACGCGCCGTACCAACCGACGATCACCACCACGATGCCCGCGAGCGCGAGGAGGATGCCGAGGCCGAGCAGTTGTCGTTCGAGACTCGCCGACCCGCTCTTGACCTTCACATTGTTGATCTCGCGTTGGAACTCTTCCATGCGCCCGGAGGGCGCCTCGTCGCTCGGAGTCACAGATTCTTCCCGTCTGTCGTCGAGTGGTTGGTCATGTTGTCGCGCCGAGATAGGCGCCGGCCAGCGCTTGTTCGAGCTCGGCCGGCGTGCCGACTTGTTGCACCCGGCCGTTCAACATCAGGGCGCCGATGTCTGCGACCGCGAGCACCGTGCGGGCGAACTGCTCGACGATCAGAATCGAGATGCCGTCATGGGCGAGGCGGGCGATGTGGCCGTAGAGCTCCTCCACGATCAGCGGCGCAAGACCCATCGACAGCTCGTCGAGCAGGAGCAGTGCGGGATCGGTGCTCAACGCCCGCGCCATCGCCAGCATCTGCTGCTCGCCACCTGAGAGCGTGCCCGCCACCTGCTTGCGGCGCTCGCGCAGCCGGGGGAAGCGGTCGTAGGCGTGCTCGAGGACCTCCGAGAGCACTGCGCCCCCGTACGTGGCCATGCGCAGGTTCTCGGTGACGGTGAGGTTGGGGAAGATGCCGCGACCCTCGGGAATCGTGCACACCCCGGCGCGCGCGAGCGCGTCGGCACCTGCTCCGTTGCAGTGCCGGCCGCCGAGATGCATGCATCCCGACGTCGGTTGCATCTGACCGGCAATGACTTTCAGCGTCGTGGTCTTGCCCGCGCCGTTGGGTCCGAGCAGCGCCACGACATGGCCGGCATGCACGACAAGATCGACGCCGCGCAGCACTTCGATGCCGCCATAGGCCGCGTGCATGTCGTGCAGCTCGAGCACGGGTACAGGCTCGGCGCGAGGCACTGGTGGGCTCCACCGTTCTGCGCTAGACACCGGTGACCTCCACCGTGCCGAGGTACGCCGCTTGCACGTGCGGGTCGCGTTGGACGCTATCGGGACTGCCGGACGCGATGATCATGCCGAAGTCGAGCACGTGGATATGGCGGCAGACGGTCATCACGAGCTGCACGTCGTGCTCGACGAGCAAGATGGCGAGCCCTTCGGCGGCGAGCGCGAGCAGCAGCTCGCCGAACACCACCGACTCACGCTCGTCGAGACCCGACGACGGCTCGTCGAGGAGCAGCACCTTGGGACGCGTCGCGAGCGCACGGCCGAGCTCGACGAGTCGGGCCATGCCGGTCGGCAGGTTGTCGACCTGCTCGTCGGCCACGTCGCGCAACCCGACTCGCTCGAGGATCTCCTCCGCGACCGCATGCGTGTCGGAGCCGTCCCGCGCCCAGCTCTTGCGGATCTCGGCCGCGGTGAGCAGATTCTCGCTCGCCGTGAGCGAGCCGAACACCTCGAGCCGTTGGAACGTACGGGCGAGCCCGAGACGCGCCCGCTCGTGGGTATGCAACTTGCTGATGTCGCGACCGTCGAGCGTCACACGGCCGCGGCTGGTGTCCTGCAGGCCGGTGACGACATTGAACAGCGTCGTCTTGCCGGCGCCGTTGGGACCGATCAGCCCACCGACCCGGCCCGCCTCCACGTCGAGGTTGACCCCCTCCAGCGCGTGCAGACCGCCGAAGGTGACGGTCGCGTCCTCAATGCTCAACAGCGGCAAGGCAATCGACCTCCTCGATGTCGAGGACGCGGTCGAGCGCGCGTGCCTGGTCGGAATCGAGTGGCGCGCCGAGCGGCAGGTCGTCGAGGCGTGCGAGCGGGTCGACGACGCGCGCATCGACACCGCCGCCGCGCTCGCGCAAGCGGGTCGCGAGCGCGCGGTAACGGTTGGCGATGTCGGCCACCGAGCCGTCGGGGTTCTGCGCCAGGGCGATCGCCCCGGCGGCAGGCGCCACCACGACGACCCATGAGACCCAGCTGTGGTCAGTGGCGAGTATCTGGAGGTAGGCGAAGAACACCGACGCGAAGAGCGCGCCGCTGACCGTCGCGACGCCGCCGATGACACACAGCAACACGATCGTGAGACCGCCCGCCATGCTGTAGAAGGCGGAGGACACGCTCACCTGCTGCCCACCGAGCAACGCGCCGCCGAGGCCGCCGATCGCCGCGGAGAGCGCGAACACCTCGAGCTTCGTGGTGGTGAGATTGAGACCGAGCGTCGCGCACGCGGCCGGGCTGTCGCGCATGGCGGCGAGCCGGCGGCCGAACGGGCCGCGCCGCATCGCGAGGAGCAGCACCGCGACAACGGCGTAGGCGACCGCGAGCACGACGAAATAGATCTCCGGCGAGTTGAACCGCGTGATGCCGAGATTGAGGCGGTCGAATCCGACGTCGAGTTGCGTCACCCTGATGCTGCCCTGCGGGAAGAAGTACTGCTGGCGAAAGATCATCGTCTCGGCCAGCACGCCGAACGCGAGCGTGATCAGCGCCAGATAGAGGCCACGAAGCCGAAGCGCCGGCAACGCGATCAAACAGCCCACGACGGCCGTGAGGACCACGGCCGCGATCAGCCCGACGGGTGATCCACCGCCGCCCCACCTCGACATGGCGTACGCGCCGAGCCCCGCGAAGGCGTAGGGACAGAGCGACACCTGTCCGGCCCAGCCGATCAGCGGCACGAGCGAGAGGATGATCACACCGAGCGCGATCGCCGTCGCGAACTTCGGCAGCAGGATGGCGCTCAGAAGCTGCGACGCGAACCCGGCGCCGATGATCAGCACGGCCGCGCCGATCAACGACGCGCGGAGGCTGGGTACGTGCAGCCGGGCGCCGACGTTGACGCGTCCGGCGCGAGCCTTGGCTTCGGGGAGCAGCAGCAACACGACGAAGAGCATGATCACCGGCAGGGCCTCGTTGAGGCCGCCGAGCCAGTTGGGAAGCGTGTCGTTCGCGAAGAGCTTCGGCACGTAGAAGGGCACGTACTGGGAGAGCAGTCCGAGGATCAGGGCGCCGACGAGGGTGAGCGGCAAGCTGCGGAGCCGGCCGACCATGGCCGCCGCGTATGCGTTGATGACCAGCAGCGTCAGCGGAATGATGTCGAGGGGGATGACGGATGCGAGCATGATCCCGGAGACCGCAGCGAGCATGGAGCCGATCATCCAGCTCAGCGAGGACACGCGTCCCGGGCGCACACCGTTGAGGGCGGCGAGGTCGCGGTCATCGACGACGGCTCGCATCGCGATCCCGATGCGCGTGAACCGCAGGAACAACCACAGCACGAGCGACACGACGGC
>DASVIY010000237.1:0-7457 GCA_036386195.1 Acidimicrobiia bacterium
TCCGAGAGCGACGTCTCGATCCCGGTGCCCAGGTGATACGTCTCGCCCGCCGGTGCGCGATCAATGGCGGCGACGATGCCCGAACACAGGTCACCGATGAAGACGAAGTCGCGGGTCTGTGAGCCGTCGCCGTAGACGACGACGGGCAAGCCGTCGAGCACGCGCTTCATGAACAACGCGACGACACTGCCCTTGTGGTAGCTGAACGGACCGTAGACGTTGGAGAAGCGAAGCACGGTGCTCGCCAGACCGTACGAGCCGGCGAAGGCCGAACACATTGCCTCACACGACAGCTTCGACGCCCCGTACGGCGAACGCGGTCGCGGCACGACATCTTCACGGGCGGGCGGCTCGGCATCACCGAGTGGGGCGTTGGACGAGGCGAAGACGAACCGGCCGACGCCGGCATCGCGCGCGGCGAGGAGGGTGTTGAGCGTGCCCACGACGTTGATCTCGAAATCGTGGCGGGGGTCCGCGACCGAATCGGCCACGCCCGGGTGGGCCGCGAGGTGCACCACGGTTTCGACGCCGGCGACGGCCGCACTGATCGCGGCGGCGTCGCGGACGTCGCCGTGGATCACCCGCTCGAAACCCGCCGCGACACCGTCGGCCTCGCTGCCGGTGCTCAGGTTGTCGAACGCCCACGCGCGCTGCCCGTTCGCGACGAGCGCACGTGCGAGGTTGACACCGATGAAGCCGCAGCCACCGGTGACGAGAATGGGTACTGACGCCGCCATGACGGGTGTCACTGTACGACGCTCCTCGCATTTCGGCTGCGCATTGTCACCGGCGCCTACTCATGGTGGCGGGACGAGGAAGGGCGTCGACTTGTTCGCTTCCCACTGCGCTTCGAACGCGGCTTGCCCGGCGGGAGTCGAGATCGACGCGGACAGCGGCAAGGTGATCTGGCCGTGCAGGACCCACGAGTGGTCGCCGGCGATGATCTGCAGCTTGTCGGCGCGATTCAGGCCGCGGGTTCGAAGTCCGCGGACGTCGGGTGACGCGCCCGTCAGCCACAACACTCGGCGCACGCCCGCGTCGAGGCGGGGGGCGGCGCGGCGCGGCTGACCGGTCAACATGAAGCTGACCTGATGGTGCACATGCTTCGATGCGAGGTACGCCTTGATCTGGGGCTTCCAGTTGTCGGGAATCGGGCCCATGACCACGAACGTGTCGCGGCCCACTCCGTCGATCGCCGCAACGAGCGCTCGATAGTCGGACTTCTCGGTGCCGTAGTACTCCCGTGTGGTCCACAGGGAGAGACCCACGACGATGCCCACGAGCGCCACGACGACGGCCGTCGCCATCGGCCGGCTCAGCAAGGCGGGCGCGATTCGATCGCGCAAGCCCACCACGGCGATCGCGGCGACCAGGAGCAACCCCGGCACGAAGCTTTCGATCCGCCGGAAGGCGAAATAGGTATTGAGCTGGTTCGCGAGCACCGTGAGCGCGACGGTCATCGCGAGCAGGTACGCGCCGATGGCGACAGCACACCAGCGTGGGCGGCCGCGCGCGACGAACGGCGCGAGAACCACGAGCGCGCCGAGTGTCACGACGAGAGGGGTGACGTGCGCGGCGTTGCCGAGCAACCACTCCCCACTGCGCTTGAACAGCGAGGCGTCGAGCTGCACGCCACCAAGCTCGAGGGGGCTGAGCTGGAAGCGGTCTCCGCCCGAGTAGCGCGACAGCCACGTGGACGCCCCGTAGACGAGCCAAGGAAGCACCATCACCGCTGCGATCGCGACGCTGATGCCGAGGCCTCTCAACGTTGCCCGTCGACGCTCGCGGTCGCGGCTCCACCAGGCCGCCGCCGCGCCGACGAGCACCTGGACGCCAATGACGAACGCTGCGAACGGATGGGTCAGCAGCATGAGACCGGCGAGCACCCCGTACCAGACCCACGCGCGCTTCTCGCCGCGCAATGCACGGAGCCACATCCACCACGAGAGGAGCTCCAGGGCCGAGAACATCGTGTAGTAGCGCGCCTCTTGGGAGTAACGCACGCTGAAGGGCGCGACGGCGAGCAGGCCGGCCGCGAGCAACGCAATGGCGATCCGCTTCGTCAGCTCACGCGCCAGCAGGTAGAGCGCGAGCACCTCGACTGCACCGAAAAGGGCCATCGGCAGACGGGCGGCCGTCTCGGCGCCGAACGGCAGCTTGAGTGACGCCGCGACCAACAGGTGGCTGAGCGGCGGCTCGAAGGGTCCGAAGCTCCGGACGGCGTGGAGCACGCCACCGGAGCGCGCGAGGTGCACCGCGTTGAGCTCGTCGATCCAAAAGCTCTCGTGCCCGAGACGAGCGACACGTAACACCAGCGCGGCCAGGACAATGGCGACGATCGCGAGCCGCGCATGACGGTCACGACGGTCCTGGATCGCGGTGTCGATCCCTCCGAGCGGGCCGGCCATGGTGCGGGCCGCACGAGAGGAGCTCACGGCTCAGTGTTGTAGCAGCAGCGGAGGACGCCGAGGCGTCAGCGCCATTTCGTGCTGGGGCTGAACGCGTCGTCGATGACACGGTCCTTGTACTGCTCGATCACGTGGAGCATGGTTTCGATGAGCTCTTCGGAGAGACACTTCGGCACCAGGCCGAGCCCGAGCAGCTTCGTGTGCGTGGGGTTGTAGTAATGCTCGTCGGCTTCGACGCGGGGGTTCGCGACGTGGTCGATCTCGACCTCGTAGCCCAGGTGTGCGGCGGCCTCTTGCACTTCCGTGGCGAGCTCGAGCACCGAGAACGTCTCGGTGAACTGATTGAAGACGCGCATCTCCGCGGGGGGCGCGGGGGTGCGTGCTGCAAGCTCGACGCACTGCAACGTGTCGCGGATGTTGAGGAAGCCACGGGTCTGGTGACCCCCGCCGTACACCGTCAGGGGATGGCCCACGACCGCTTCGACGCAGAATCGGTTGAGCGCGGTGCCGAATAGCTCGTCGTAATCGAAGCGCGTGACGAGACGTTCGTCGAGCACTGTCTCGTCGGTGTGCACGCCGTACACGACACCTTGGTTGAGATCGGTTGCGCGCAGGCCCCAGACGCGGCACGCGAAGAGAATGTTGTGAGAGTCGTGCACCTTCGAGAGGTGGTAGAAGCTCCCGGGCTGTTTCGGGAACGGCATGGTGTCGCGCCGTCCGTTGTGCTCGACCTCGAGGTAGCCCTCTTCGATGTCGATGTTGGGGGTGCCGTACTCCCCCATCGTGCCCAGCTTCACGAGATGGGCACCCGGCACGATGTCGCGCATGGCCCACAACACGTTGAGCGTGCTGACAACATTGTTGGTCTGTGTGAAGACGGCGTGCTGACGGTCGATCATGGAGTACGGCGCAGACGCAATCTCGCCGTAGTGCACGATCGTCTCGGGCTTGAAGGCCCGCATCGCGTGCTCGAGCTGTTCGTACTCGGTGATGTCAGCGTGGAACGGCACGATCTCGCGCCCGGTCACTTCGCGCCAGGCAGCGATGCGCTCGTCGAGCGGCACGATCGGGGTGAGGCTCTTGGTGCCGCGCTCTTTGTGTGTCTCGCGACGAAGAAAGTTGTCGACGACCGCGACCTCGTGGTCACGGGCCGAGAAATGCATGGCGGTCGGCCATCCGAGATAGCCGTCACCGCCGAGGATCATTGTGCGCAACGCGGACTCCTGCCGGTGCTCTTTGCTTGGGTGGTACCGCTTGTGAACGCCCGTTCCGAGGAGACGCCGACGCCACAAGCTAGCCGCGCGCTGCATGCTTTCCGCGTAACCGGGTCACAACTCGGTCGGTTCGATCACGAGCGGAACGCCGCCCGGAGGGAAAATATCGGACTTCGGTGCCGATCCCGCCATTCGGAGCGGCTTCGCGAGCACTGCCGCCACGCAGAGTGTTGCCACTGCGGTGCCCGCGAGGTAGGCGATCTCGACGCGCAACAGCAGCGGGTTGGGAATGAGCAGCGCGAGCCCGAAGGCGATGACGCCCGCCAGCCAGCCCAACGCGGCTCGTTTTTGACCTCCCAGCGCCAGGAGCGCCTGGGCGAGCGCGAGCGCGGCCATGAACACCGCCGAGCCGAGCGCAAGGAAGAACATGTCCCGATGTGTCAACACGTATTTGTCGCCGAAGAGCACGCGTACGACCCACGGCCCGATCACCGCCGCGCCGATCGTGGCCGCGGTGCCGATCGCAACGACGGCACCCATGAGCCGGCGCAAGCCGCGCCGGAACTCGGCGTCACGACCGGCGCCGTGCAAGCCGGAGAGGTTCGGCAGCAACGCGGCCTGCACTGCTTGAAAGAGAAACAGCGGGACTCGGGCGACGACGAGGCCGTTGAGCAACCGTCCGGCCGCGCTCCCTTGGGCGGGCCCGGCGAGCGCTTGAGTGGCGAGCGGTGCCGCGTTGACGAGGGTTTGCGCGAGGATCGAACCGGCGAGCAGATAGCCGAGTGACGACGAGAGCTCGCGCCATGGCGCCGGCGGACCGGGACCGGTCAGCCCGTGCTGGCCGAACAACGCGAGGCCCGACGCCGCGTACGGCGCGAGCCCGACGACAATGCCGTACGGCCCGACGGTGGCCACTCCGATCGCCGCGAGCACGAGGGCCCCGGCCAGGCGCAACAGTCCTTCACCGCCGAGCAGGAAGCCGTACCGCCCGAACAACTCGTTGCCGGCGAGCACGCCGCGGGTCAGATGCTCGAAGCCGTAGCCAACGAGCACCAGCATCAGCGCGAACAGCAGCGCGACCTGACCGTCGAACAACCCGTTGACGAGCAGACCGCTGAGCGCGGCGCACGCGATGACGAGCACACCGGCAAACCCCGCGCCGAGCAATGCTGCCCTGCGCACGAGCGGCCCGCTGCCGACGCCACGAGCCCGCCGGGCCGCGAGCGAACGCGAGACCTCTTGTTCGAGCGGAAGGAAGCATCCCGGCCCGGCAAGGAACGCGAGGGCCCACAGCGCCGACAGTGCGCTGTAGCGGTCGGCGCTGACCGAACGCGCCGCGACAGCGAGGAAGCCGTAGGTGACGAGGCCGTTGAGCCCGAGCCACACGCCGACCGTGACGCTCCCGGGCGGAAACGGGTTCCGTGCCGCCAGCCGCTCGAACCGCGGGGGTAATCGCACGCGACGCGTGGGGCCGTCGGCCGCCGGACCGTTACTGCTTGGTCGGAACCTTGATCGCCGCGACGTTGATCTTCACCGGCGTGTTGGCTTTCGTCGCGGGCTTCGGCTTCGCCGTCTTGGCGTTGGGCATGTTGGCCAGTGCCGGTATCGGCGGCAGCACGAGGGTCTTGTAATCAGCCGATGCCGGCTTGGCGCTCGTGAGCAGCCCGGCAAACCGGCCCAGCTCGGCGGTGAATGGCTGCGCGGCTGCGCCACACGGCACGACCGTCTCGATATTGGCCGGTGAGCTCGTGGTGAACGTGTTGCCGGAGAAGCAGTTGCCCAACGAGTCGGTGGCCGTGTCGATGGACGGCACGAGGCCGAGGTCGAACTGCCGGCTGTCGCTCACGTTGTTGCCAATGACCTTGTTGTTGTGCGCGTTGAAGTTGAGCGCCTTCGGGTCGCCGGTCTTGATGAGCTTCTCCGGCAGCGTGATGGCCGCGATTCCGGATACATCGTGGTTGTAGACGAGGTTGCGCTGCGCGACGTTGTCGTTGCCACCGGCGAGGAGGATCCCGTTGCCCTGCGCGATCTTCGCGATGGCGATCGCGGGCGTCAGCGCGTTGTTGTTGTTGAACACGGTGTTGCCCGTGAACGTGGCGCCGTGCTGTGGCGGGTTGGCCTCACCGCTGCCGCTGTTGGGCACGATGCCAGCCCGGTTGTCGTGCCACGACGAGTTGACGATGTTGAGGTCACCGCCCGCGTTGGTGCCCGAGTAGCCCAGCCCGTTCCACTCGGCTTCCACATCGGTGATCACGGCATGGCACGGGAAGCACTGGCCGATGTAGAAGCCCGCGTCGGGGCTGCCCATGGCGAAATCGTGATCGAACTGGCCGTAGGTCGCCCCGAACGAGTAGATGCCGTAATCGCCGGTCCGCACGCTCGTCAGATACGAACCGCGGTAGCCGGTCACGCCGTTCCAATAGAACCCGTTGGACTTGAAGTTGCGCGCGGTGAGATTCTCGATCGCGACGCCGTCGGCGAGCACCTTGAAGCCGTTCTCCTTGCCGGCCGCCTCACTGAAGTCGCCGTCGAGGATCGTGGTCGCGCGGTCTTCGCCCCGGATGACGATGTTCTTGTGCCCGGTGTCGACGGTGACGGCCTCGTGATATGTACCCGGCGCGATGAGAACCAGGGCACCCGGCTTGGCCGCGTCGACGGCCTTCTGGATCGTGGGCTCGTCGGCAGGCACGTTGATCGTGCCCGACTTCGTGCCCGTGCTCGCGGCCGCTGCCGCACCCGAGGTTCCGCCGCCGACGATGACCGTGCCGATCATGCCTTTCGTGGCGGAGCCGTGGATCGTGCAGTAGTAGTGGTACGTGCCGGCCTGGGCGAACTTGAACTCGTAGGTCTTGCCAGAAGTGAACGACTCGGCGCCGACGCCGAACTTGGCGCCGAAGTTCTGCTTGGAACTGGCGGGAGTGACGGTGTGCGCGTTGCGGCCGTCGTTGGTCCACTTCACCGTGGTGCCGGGATTGATGCGGATCGCCTCGGCGTCGAACTTGTTGTCGATCGCCTTGACGCCGACTTCGGGGTTCTGGCCGGTCGCTTTGCCGCGCAGGTCGACGACCTTCACCGACTTCGCGCTGCTACCGCTGCTGCCGCACGCGGCGACGGCCAGGGCGAGCACCGCTACGACGCCGATGACACGGCCGGCTCCACGAGTGCGCATCTGTGTGTATCCCCCCGTTGCGAGCGGCCCGCTCGAGGGGCCGCAAGTGGACGGAAGATTATCTTCCGGGCCGCGCCTCGGGTGCAGCGCGCCGCCGAATCACGGCCCGACGACGGTGACGCGGGCATGCATCGCCTGGTGCGGCAGCCCGTGAATCGAGCAGTAGTAGTCGTAGACGCCGGGCCGGGTGAAGGTGAACGCGTAGAGCTGCTGCTCGCGGAAGTGCTCCGAGGCCACGCCGAACGGCACCCCGCCGGCGCCGTGGAAGTCCTGCTTGGGGTCTGATGCAGTGATCACGTGCGGGCTGAACCCGTCGTTGCGCCACCGCACCTGCACACCGGGCCGGATGCGCAGGTTGAACGGCGTGAAGATGTTGTCGCGCACGAGCACCTCGACGGTTGTACCGGCGGCCGGCAACGGGTGCGTCGACGTGGTGGCACTGCGCCGGCGGCTGCTGCCGCCGCGCTGACTGCCGCTGCCGCTACTACTGCATGCGACAACGACCACCGCGGTCACGAGCACGGCCACCGTGCGCAGCACCGGCGCCGAAGCCGTCGGGCGCGGCATTGCCGGTCAGTCGGTGGGTTTCGTGAAGGTGCTCGCGAGCTCGACGAGCGTGCGCACACCGAACCCGGTGCCACCCTTCACCAGCTCGCCGTCGTCACC
>DASVIY010000238.1:0-9451 GCA_036386195.1 Acidimicrobiia bacterium
TCTCGAAGGGCGTGCCGGGGCCCGGTACGAGCGCGTCGGCAACCACGACGAGCGCAACGCGGGCTGCACCCGAGACGACGGCGTCGGCGGCACTGAGCAGTGCCTCCATCCCCGCGTGGGGAGAGCCCGAGCACAGCGCCCCGCCGGAGTGGGTCGAGAGCCCGAGCGCGGCTGCGAGCACCGCGTGGCTGGGACCCTCGGCAAACGGCGGCCGGGCCACGCCCCACCAGAGGCCGTCGACGGCATCGGCTTGGACGCCGGCGGCGACAAGCGCGCGATCAGCCGCCTCGGCCGCAAGGGTGAGCACGTCCTCGTCGGGCGCGCAGACACCCGCCTGGCCTTTCTTCGGCCCTGACCGCCCCCATGCGGCCGCGACCTCGACAGCTCCGAGGCGCCATGCCGGCGCGGCCGCGCCCACGCCGAGCAATCGAGCAGGTGTCGTCACGACCGGTGATCCTAGTTGTGCGAACCCGAAATCGATCGGGTCGAGCGACGCCTTTCGAGACGTCCAGCGCGCGGTCGATCGTGGCGCAAACGCCAATATTCAAGAGGTTTGCAGCTAGCGCCGATACCAGACTTATGACTCGGAAGCTCCCGCCGCTTCCTTCGGCGCTCAAGCACGCAGAACTGCCGATCGTCTTGGCCGTGCTGCTCGTGCTCCGCCAGTACGGGCTCGTCGCGAGGGTCAACCCCTGGGAGATCGTCGTGGTGATGGTCGGTGCGATCTTCCTCGCCGACGCGGGCAGCCGCTTCTTCCCGATGAAGCGCTCGAACCTCGACATGTGGTGCAGCGTCGGCGCGCTCACGATCGCGATCACGGCCGTGATGTACGTCACCGGCTGGGGACCGATGCTCGCCGTCGGGTATGCGTACGCGGCGGGCGCGGCTGTCAACGCGGCCGGTGCGAAGGGCTGCAAGGCTGCAGCCTTGTGGGCGATGTTGTGCCTGGCCGGCGGGGAGTGGGCGATCCAGAGCGGCCTCGCACCGTCGTTCGTGAAGACGCCGGAGGTTCACGGCCTGGCGGTGCTCGCCGCACTCGGGCTCGTCATCGTGATGCGCGTCCTGTACCGCTCGACCGTCGGCAAGGAGCGCGCCGAGCTCGAGGTGCGTCAGAGCGAGGAGCGGTTCAGGGCCCTCGTCACCAACGCGTCCGACATCATCATCGTGTTCCAGGATCCGGGGACGGCGACGTACGTGAGCCCCGCATTCGAGCGGGTGATGGGCCTCGTGCCCGAGGCGGACTTCTTCCGGAGCGGCAACTCCATCCACCCCGACGACATCGATCGCACGACCGCGTTCTTCGCCGAAGTGCTCGCAACGCCGGGCGAGCCGATCTGGACCGAGGCGCGGCTGCGTGACGTCAACGGCGACTGGCACTGGTTCGAAGTCGGCATGACCAACCGCCACGCCGACCCCAACGTGGAAGGCATCGTCGCCAACCTCCGTGATGTCACCGAGCGCAAGCTGTTCGAAGAGCAGCTCAGCTACCAGGCGTACCACGACTCGCTCACCGGGCTCCCGAACCGGGCCGCGTTCCTCCAGCGGCTCGAGACCGCAATCGGCGGCGAGCGCGACGAGGACACATCGATCGCGGTGCTCTTCCTCGACGTCGACCGGTTCAAGCTCGTCAACGACAGTCTCGGTCACGAAGTCGGAGACCGCCTGCTGATCGAGGTTGCCGACCGCCTGCGTTCGTCGTTGCGTCCCGGCGACACGGTCGCCCGGTTCGGCGGCGACGAGTTCACCATCTTGTTGACCGGCCTCTACGAGCCGGACGCGGCGGTCCGTGTGGCCGAGCGCATCCTCGATCAACTCCGGGCGCCGGTCGCGGTCGGCAGCCGCGAGCTCTTCATCACGAGCAGCATCGGGATCGTCTTCACGTCGGACCCCGAACACGCGGGCGACCTGCTGCGCGAGGCCGACCTGGCGATGTACCTCGCGAAGGAGAAGGGCCGCGCCCGATGGGAGCTCTTCGACAAGAAGAGCGCCCCTGCGGTCGTGGAGCGGCTCGAGCTCGAGGGCGACCTGTGGCGCGCCGTCGACGAGGGCGAGCTCGTCGTGCACTTCCAGCCCGAAGTCTCGCTCGATGGCGGTGAGGTCGTTGCGGTCGAGGCCCTCGTGCGCTGGAACCATCCCGAGCGGGGGATGCTGCTGCCGGCATCGTTCATCCCGTTCGCCGAGGAGTCGAGCCTCATCCTGGCCGTCGACCGCTTCGTGCTCCGCCGATCGTGTCTGCAGGCCAAGGAGTGGCAGAGCCGCGCCGACGCTCCGCCGCTTCGAGTCAGCATCAACCTGTCGCCCCGCTTCGTGCGCCAGATGGACGCGGGCGACGACATCATGAGCATCGTGCGCGAGACCGGTGTCGACCCCCACAACATCCAGCTGGAGATCACCGAGCGCACCGCGCTCACCGACGAGCAGCGGACGGTCGAGACCCTCAACGCGTTGCGCGAGTACGGCATCAAGGTGGCGATCGACGACTTCGGCACCGGCTATTCGTCGCTCAGCTACCTGAAGCGCTTCCCGATCGACACGCTCAAGCTCGACAAGTCCTTCGTGGACGGCATCTGCAGCCTCGAGACCGACGCCGCAATCGTCGAGGCCGTGATCACGATGGGCCACGCGCTCGGGATGCGCATCACAGCCGAGGGTGTGGAACGCCCCGAGCAGGCGGCGCGACTCCGTCAGCTCGGTTGCGACACCGCCCAGGGATTCCTCTTCGCCCACGCGCTCGCGCCCGACGCGGTCGACGAGATGATGCGCGAGAACGCCGAGGACGTCGGGGGCACGGTCGTACCGATGCCGATTCGGCGCACCGATACCGCGGGCTGACACTGGCGCTTGTTCGAGCCGTTCGCTTCAGCGTGGTTGCGCGCCTGACGAAGCGGGAGACGACAGCACCCGTTCCGGATGGACGCCAACCACCCACGCATGTTCATCCTCGACCTATTCCGTGACGATGGCCTGCAGGACGTCCAGCTTCGCCGCGCGTCGGGCCGGGAGAACCGCCGCCAGCACGCCTGCAACGGCTGCGAGTACCACGATCGTCACCAGGGTCACCGCCGGCAGACGCAGCGTGTTGAAGCCCTGGTCGTGCATGGCGGTAACGAGTGCCCAGCCGAAGAACACACCGACGACGAGGCCGAGCAGCGCGCCTTGCAGTGCGATGATCACGGACTCCCATCGGACGCTAGAGCGAAGCTGACGCCGTGTCATTCCCACGGCTCGCATCAGACCGAGTTCGCGTGTCCTCTCCAGGATGGATAGCGCGAGCGTGTTGCCAATACCGAGCAGCGCGATGATGATGGCGAGCGCGAGCATCGCGTAGATGAGCCCGAGCAGCTGGTCGATGAACTTCGTCTGGTTTGCCTTGTACTCGGTCTGATCGAGCACCTTCGCGCCCGGCGATACCGATGCCGCGCGCTTGACGGCTGACAGTGCCGCCGCGGCGTTCACATCCCGGGCCTTCTTCACGAAGATCTGGGAGTCGTACTGGTCGGCGAAGTTCTTTTCATACGTCTGGATGCCGAGCAGGTAGTTCCCGGCGGGCTGGTTCTCGCCGTAGATCATCGCGACTCGTAGTTGCTGGCGGCCCGTATCCTTGAACACGACCGGAATCCGGTCACCGATCGCCAGATGCTTGTCCTTGGCGACGTCCTTGTAGATCGCGATTGTCGCGGGGCCGAGGTCGTGTGGTGATCCCTTTTGCGGTTTGACGTCGACGAGTGCGAAGGTCTGCTCACTGGCGCCGAGGAGCTGCTTCACCGATCCGTCGATCTCGGCAACACCTGCGCGAATGGGTCCTACGGCCTGAACCTCCGGTAGGGCGCTCAGCCTCTTGGTGACCGAGGGGTCGATGCCCCCCGAACTCGTGCCGGCGGGAGACGTAACGACGAAATCGCCATGGAACGACGCGTCGATTGTGTGGTTGAACGATGCCTTCGCCGACGCGGCGAAGATCGAGATGAACGCGACGAGCCCGACACCAACCATCAATGCCGACGCGGTAGCCGCGGTGCGTTTGGGATTGCGCATTGCGTTCTCGCGCGCGAGGTGCCCACAGATCCCACGCAGTCGAGGTAACGGCCAGCCGATGAACTGGCTGAGCGGCAGTGCGATCGTGCGACCGAGTACTGACACACCGAAGAACACCAGCAGCACGCCAACCCCGACGACGAGCAGCGCGTTGCTCGGCGTCTCGATCAGCCCGTCGGCGAGGCATACGCCGCCGAGCACGAGAATGCCGCACCCGACGATGATTCGTTGCTTTGAACCGTAGCCGGTGCTCCCGATCGCTACATCGCGCAGCGCCGCAACCGGTGGCACCTTGCCGGCCTTGCGCGCCGGTGAGACGGCCGACAGGAGGGTGATGCCGATGCCGACGGCGAGCGAGAAGACGATCGTGCCGGCAGTCAACACGACCCCGCCCGCCGGTACGTCGAATCCGAACGCCGAGAGCAACGCCTTCAGTCCTGCGGCCACCACCACACCGGCGCCGACGCCGATCGCGGATGCGATGACGCCCACGGCGAGCGCTTCGAGCAGGACCGATAGGAGCACCTGGCGCCGTTTGGCGCCGAGCGCGCGCAGCAACGCGTTCTCGCGCGTCCGTTGGGCGACTGTGATGAAGAAGGTGTTGAAGATGATGAAGCCGCCGACGAGGAGGGCAATGACGGCGAACACGAGCATGAACGTGTTGAAGAATTTGAACGCGTTGCGGATCGCGTCCTGACTCTCCTTCGTGACCTTCGCGGCGGTCACGGCCTCGGTGCCGGCGGGCAGCTTCTGCTGGATGCGGCGAGCGATCTCCTGCTGCGAGATCCCGGGCTGCGCGACGACGGAAATGGTGTCGAACTTGCTCGGTTCACCGACAAGTCGTTGCGCGGAGTCGATGGTGAATAGCACGAATGACGCTCCACCAGGCGAGTCGGCGCCGCCGAACTTCGCGATCCCGGCGATGACGACGGGCTGCGCGCCGCCTTTCACGAGGACCCGGGCGGTGTCGCCGACGCGATAGCCGGTCTTGTCGGCGCTGTGCTTGTCGATGACGACTTGGTTTGCGCCGCGCGGTGGGGTCCCGGCGACGAGCTTCCATCCGTTGAGCCGCGGGACCTTGCTCCATCCTCCGCCGACCACGGGCGGTCCGTTGTTCGGATTGCCGAGCGCGTCACCGTGCTTATCGACGATCTGCGCGTAGCCGAACACGTCGCCCTCGGCGACCGCGACGCCGTCAACGTGCTTCACCAGGGTCACGAGTGACGCATCCACGCGGCCGCGTTGGTCGCCGACTCCGTTCGGCCCCTTGAACGCCGCGGTCTGCCGCACGACGGCTGAGGTGCCGTCGTAGACGCTGGCGAAGAGTTTGTTGAAGCTGCTTTGGATCGTGTCGGTGAGTACGAGCGTCCCCGACATGAACGCAACACCGAGTATGACTGCCAGCCCGGTCGCGAATAGCCGGAACTTGTGGGCAAGGAGGTTACGGACGGTGGTGAGCAGCATCTTCTTCTCCGAACTGCTTCAGACGGTCGAGCACGCGGTCAGCGGTGGGCTCCAGCATCTCCTCGACGATCTTGCCGTCGGCGAGGAAGATGATGCGCTCGGCGTAACTCGCCGCAACCGGGTCGTGTGTCACCATGACGATCGTCTGGTCCATCTGCTGCACCGCGCGTTGCATGAACGACAGCACCTCCGCTCCGGCGTGCGAGTCGAGGTTGCCCGTTGGCTCGTCCGCGAAGATGATGTGCGGCTGGCTCGCCAGCGCGCGGGCGACCGCGACACGTTGCTGCTGGCCGCCCGACAACTCGCTCGGACGGTGTCGCAGCCGGTCCCCGAGGCCGACGGTCTTGACGACGCCGTCGATCCACTCGCTCTCACCTTTGCGTCCAGCGAGCCTCAATGGCAGCGTGATGTTCTCATACGCGGTAAGCGTAGGAACGAGATTGAACGACTGGAAGATGAACCCGACGCGGTCGCGCCGCAGGATCGTCAGGTGGTTGTCGTCCAGGGTGCCCAGGTCGACGTCTCCGATGAACGCTTTGCCTGACGTGAGTGTGTCGAGGCCTGCGATGCAGTGCAGGAGGGTCGACTTCCCGGAGCCGGAAGGTCCCATGATGGCGCTGAAACGCGCGGTCTCAAACGCGACCGTCACGCCGTCGAGGGCACGCACCTCCGTCGAATGCTTGCCGTACACCTTCGTCGCGTCGATGGTCGAAGCAGCTGATGTCGGCGAATGCTTCTCCGTCGCGGAAACGTCGATCGTCGCCATGCCGGTCCTCTCGTCGTCCGCTCCTCGGACGTTCGCCGGGAATAATCCCCTATCGGAGGCTCGCGATCCAGCGCCACAGGTCCGGCGGCGCATCACAGTAGGCTTCGCAGCTGAGATGCCAGGTCCGCCGTCGTGGCAGTTCACCGCTGCTATTCGCCAACGCGCGGCCGTGCGCCTCACATCGTGGTCTCAGTGTCGGGATGAGGTTGTACGCGAGCCTTGTCATCTGCTCGCCTCCTCGAGGTGATGAGGTGATCATCCACGATCGTGACCTTGTGCGACCACAGCGGCGTGGGGCCAGACGTCACATACATGCACGGCTGTCTGGTCGTGCCTCGTGCGTGCTGTTCGCGATCGCGCTCCTCGCGTCCGCGTGCTCGGGCACGTCGAGCTCGTCCACGTCCAGCTCGTCCACCGAGCTGCGCGGCGCTCGACTGCGCGTTCTCGCGGTATGGACCGGAGCGGAGGCGCGGCGCTTCGCCGCGGTGATCCGCGCGTTCGAAGCGCACACCGGCGTCGTGATCGATTACGTGTCGACAGGTAACCGCATTGCTGACGAGCTCGCCGCGCGCCGAGCTGCCCACGATCTGCCCGATGTCGCATTCGTGCCGCAACCGGGCCTGCTGCGACAGTACGCCCGCGCCGGCCTGCTGGTGCCGCTCGGCGCCGGCACGGTGAACGAGGTGACGCGAAGTTACCCTCCGGTATGGCGCGAGCTCGGGTCCGTCGACGGCCGCTTGTACGGCGTGTGGTTCAAGGCCGCGAACAAGTCGCTCATCTGGTATGACGTCGGCGCGTTCGAGCGCGCCGGCGTCATCCCGCCGAGCAGCCTCGAGGGCCTCGTCGCCGTCGCACGCAAGCTGGCCACGACGCGCGTCCCCGTGTTCTCGCTCGGCGCCCGCGACGGCTGGACCCTGACGGATTGGTTCGAGAACGTGTACCTCGCGCTCGCGGGACCGGGTCGCTACGACGAACTGGCCGCGCACCACATGGCGTGGACCGACCCTTCGGTGAAGCGCGCGCTCCGACTGCTGTCGCGGCTCTGGTCGCCGAGCAACGTTGCAGGCGGCGCAGGCCGCGCGCTCACGACTACCTTCGAGCAGTCTGTGCGCAACGCGTTCTCGTCACCGCCCGACGCCGCCATGGTGATGGAGGGCGATTTTGTCGCCGGCGCCATCACCGGCACGACGAAGGCACGGCTCGGCATTGACGCCGATGTCTTCCCGTTCCCGCAGGCCCGGGTGGGCGATCGCTTCGTCGTCGGTGGCGGGGACGCGGCCGTCGTGATGCGCCGCTCGGCTGCGGCCGACGCGTTCGTCCGATACCTCGCTACGCCGCAGGCCGCAGTCGTGTGGGCGCGCTACGGCGGATTCATCTCCGCGAACGTCAACGTCGACCTGTCGGCGTATCCCGACGCGGTCACGCGCGGTATCGCCCGCGCCCTCATCGAGGCCGGTGACGGGTTCCGCTTTGATCTGTCGGATCTCCAACCGGCGCAGTTTGGGGGGATCGAGGGACGCGGCATGCGCCGTCGCCTCCAAGACTTCCTTGTGACCGATGACGTCGACGGGACGGCGGCCGGCCTCGAGGCGGATGCGACCGCTGCTTACGGATGACGCGCGAGCCAGCCTGCTGCCTCGTCCGCGACCACCTTTCCCGCGACGTCGACGCGCCAGTTGAGGAACGTCAGCGCTTGAGACGTCAACTGCGCCGACACTCGGTCGAGCACGCTGGTCACGATCGTGCCGTTGTCGCGCAGCGCGCGCGTCGAGACCACCGGCACGACGTTCTCGGCGGGTTGTAGGTGCCGGTCGTCGTCGAGCAGCACGAGGGACGGGTCGGCGACGTGCGCGTCGGTGTTGAACATCACTGCGACGTCGATGACGCCCTGCTCGAGGGCGATCTGCTCCTGCTCCTGGTTGTCCAACGGGATGAAGCGGCGGAAGTGCAGCCCATAGACGCGGCGCAACCCGACGAGGCAGAAGTCCCGAGTCGGGCACTCCGGAGGGCCGCCGAGCACGAGATCGCGATGTCGCCGGAGGTCGCTGACGCTGCGTACCCGAAGCGCGTCCGCGCGCGTCCGCGTCAACGCCACTCCGTTCTGATCCTGCGCCGCCGCCGGTTGCAGCACGCTGACATGCCAGCGCGCGATCGCTCGACTGAGCGCCGCACGCACGGCAACCGGATCGTTCGCGTCGACGTGCGCAGCTGGAGCGGCGAAGCGCAGCGCCGTGCCGAGGTACTCCGGTACGACGTCGACCAGACCCTGCGCGAGCGCAGGGTCGACGAGCTCCCGCGGCCCCAGATCGAGCTCGCGCCGCACAGGGATGCCCGCGCGCTCAAGTGCCCCGGCGTAGATGTCGGCGAGCAGCTCGCTCTCGGTGAAGTTGAACGACGCGACCACCACCGCACGGTCGCGTGCTTCGCTTTGGCGTCCCGCGCGCGATGCGGTGCCGCATGCCGCCGCGATCAGCACCAACAGCGCAAGACCGACCTTCGCCGGGCCGGTTCTCTGCTGGCGCCGCGTCACCGCGCCATGATGGTCCAGTGAACGTTCCCCGCGCCATCGTGGCAATGCCGCGAGTAGGCCGCCGGCGGCGTCCGTCCGGTGAGCCTCCGCCTCTCCCTCGCGAGGTGCACCGCAGCACGAGCTGGTACGTGGGCGCGACGCTGTGCATTGCAGTCCTGTCCGCCGTCATCGCCGTCCGGGCATCGTTCGTCGCCGTGACGAGCGTCGATCTCGGCGCCTTGCGCGCCGTCGCGCACGTTCGAGTCGGCTGGCTGACGACCGCGGTGCGCGCGATTGACCACGCCGCCTGGCCGTGGCTCGTGCGAATCATGGCGTTCGGAACGATCGCGGTCCTCATCGCGTACCGCCGGTTCCGGTACTTGGCTGTGTACGCCGCACTGCTGTTCATGGGCTTGTTCGGGAGCCTGCTGCTCGCCAACGCGGTTGGCCGCATGCGACCTGCGGGCGTGCGGATCCTCACTCGTTGGCAGGGCTATTCGTATCCGTCGCGTCCTGTGCTCGCCCTCGCGCTCGTGCTCGCCGGCGTTGTCTATACCGTTGTGCCCGCCGGAAGTTGGCGAGACCGCACCAAGGTCGTCGCCGGCATCGCGATCGTGCTGTTCGCGTGCGTCCGCCTGTACCTCGCCGCCGACCACCCTTCGGACATCGTCGCCGCC
>DASVIY010000239.1:0-3581 GCA_036386195.1 Acidimicrobiia bacterium
CGCGTGGGCGATCCGCGGTGTCGCCCGCCGTGTCGGCCGGGCCGTGCTCGTCGAGGTCATCGGGCTCGTCACGTTGTGCGTCGTGTCGCTGGCGTGGCACCAATGGGTGTCGACGCTGCGCTTGAGCCTCGACCACTTGCACTCGTGGCTTCCCGGCTATCTCGGACTCTTCGCGCTCGGGATGGGCCTCGCGCTGATCAGCGCGCGCATCGCGCAGCAGGGCACCGTGCCACGGCTTGTCAGGTTCGTTGGCAACCAGCCGCTGCTGTGCTGGGTGGCGGCCGCGGTCGCGTACTGGATCACCACAACGCAGTTCGACGTCGGGTATCCGCACCTCTCCGGGGCGGAATGGATGACCTGGATCGGTCTGTACGGGCTCGTCGCGTTGCTGCTCCTGCTCCCGGGTGTGTTCGGCCCCCAGGATCGGGGGGTCATCCGCCGTGTGCTCCGTTGGCGGCCGGTCGTGTTCCTCGGGCTCGTCTCGTACGGCGTCTATCTCTGGCACGAGCTCTGGATCGACAAGTACCTCCAGTGGAGCGACAGGCATCTGTTCAACTCGCCGGTCTGGCAGATGCTCGCCGTCGTCGTGGCGCTCAGCGTTGTTGCTGCCACCATCAGCTACTACGTGGTGGAGCGGCCGGCCTTGCGGCTCAAGCGTGGCGGCGGCACGCGCGGCCCTGTACCGAGTGAACGACCGGTGCTGCGTTAACCTCGAATCGCTGTGAACCCACGCCGCAGCGGGTCCACATCCCCCGCTCTCCCCAAGCTCAGCGAGATCGCCGACGAGGCCGGCTTGCGACGGATTCACTTCCTCGCTTGGCGTGATCTCGAGGATCCCGAAGCCGGTGGCTCCGAGCTTCATGCTGCCGAGATCGCCCGCGTCTGGGCCGAAGCCGGC
This sequence comes from Acidimicrobiia bacterium, assembly GCA_036386195.1. Lineage (GTDB taxonomy): Bacteria > Actinomycetota > Acidimicrobiia > IMCC26256 > JBBRZM01 > JBBRZM01. The sequence continues at coordinate 899 of DASVIY010000239.1, forward strand.
ATCGAGGTCAACTTCCGCACGTCGTACGCGGCGGGCCACCCGCAAGTGAGCTGGCGCGACGGGTACCGCGTGATCCGCAAGGCGGGGCGCTACCTCGTGTTCCCGCGCGCGGCACTCAGCGAGTCGATGGGCTGGCACGGCTCGCGTGACGGTCTGGTCGAGATCTGGAACGGCATGCCGTTCTTCTCGCCGTTGTGGGCACCCGGCCCCCGCATCGTGTTCCTCCATCACATGCACGCGGAGATGTGGGACATGACGCTCCCGCCCCGGCTGGCGAAGCTCGGCCGCACCATCGAGTCGCGTATCGCGCCGCTCGTCTATCGCCGCAGTCACATCGTCACCTTGTCCGAATCCTCCAAGCGCGAGCTGGTGGAGGATCTCGGGTTCCGCGCCGAGCGCATCACCGTCGTGCCGCCCGGTATCGATCCGCGTTACTCGCCGGGCGGGAAGCGTTCGCCCGACCCGCTCGTCGTGGCGGTCGGCCGGCTCGTCCCGGTGAAGCAGTTCCCTGCGCTCGTCGACGCGCTGGTCGCGCTGAAGCCGCGGCATCCCAAGCTCCGCGCCATGATCATCGGCGAGGGCTACGAACGCGAATCGCTCGAGGCCTACATCGACGAGGCGGGTGCCTCGGGATGGATCCGCCTGACCGGCCGGGTCGACGACGCGAAGCTCCTCAGCCTCTACCAGCAGGCGTGGCTCGTGGCGAGCACGTCGGCACGCGAGGGATGGGGGATGACCATCACCGAGGCGGCCGCGTGCGGCACGCCGGCCGTCGTCAGCAACATCGCCGGACATCGCGACGCCGTCGCGCACGGGCGCACCGGCTTCCTCGCCGACACGCCCGAAGAGATGATCGCGTACATGGATTCGATCCTTGGTGACGACGCGCAGCGGGCCCGCATGAGCGCAGCGGCGCTCGAGCACGCGTCGCGCTTCACCTGGGAGGCAACGGCGCGCGGCGCGCTCGAAGCGCTGGCGACCGAGGCGCGGCGCCTGCACCGTCGGTGACGGCGACAACAGCGCCCGTCAAGGGCCGCGTGACCGTGCACCGGAAGCACGGGACGGTCGCGAACGCGGCCGCGCGCCACCAGTCGCTGCTGACCCACCTCGGGCTCGCGCTGCTTGCGTACGTGCCGTTCCTGCTCTCTGCGCCGGGCAAGGTGAGCGCGGACACGAAGCAGTACCTCTATTTGAACCCCGGTCGGCTGCTCAGCCGGGCGGCATACCTCTGGGACCCCAACATGGGGTCGGGCACCGTCACCCACCAGAACATCGGCTACCTGTTCCCGATGGGCCCGTACTACTGGCTGACGCAGCAGCTGGGCGTGTCCGACTGGATCGCGCAGCGCATCTGGCTGGGTTCGATCACGTTCGCCGCGGGCGCGGGTGTGCTGTTTCTGCTGCGCGAGCTCGACTGGCGTGGCGCCGGCGCGACGGTCGCCGCGCTCGCGTACATGCTGACGCCCTACCCCCTTGCCTACACGGCGCGCATCTCGGCGATCCTGCTGCCGTGGGGCGCGCTCGGCTGGATGGTGGGTCTCGCGATCCGCAGCGTCCGCCGGCGCGATTGGCGCAGCCCGGCGTTGTTCGCGCTGGTGACGGTGATGGTCGGGGGTACCAACGCGACGTCGTTGCTGTTCGCCGGGGTCGCGCCCGTGCTGTGGATCGTGTTCGCGGTCTTCGTCGAGCGCGAAGCCACCCTGCGCCAGGCCTTCGGGGCCACGATGCGCATCTTCGTCCTGGTGCTCGTCACCGCGTTCTGGTGGATCGCGGGCTTGTCGCTCCAAGGTGCGTACGGACTGCCCGTGCTCAACTTCACCGAGACGGTGAAGACGGTCGCGACCGCGTCGTCACCGCCGGAGGTGCTCCGGGGGCTCGGCAACTGGTTCTTCTACGGTCGCGACGGCGTCGGGCCGTGGATCGAGCAGTCGGTCGGGTACACGCAGCAGCTCTGGTTGATCATCGTCAGCTTCGCGATACCGATCCTTGTGTTCATCGCCGCGAGCGTCACGCGCTGGCGTCACCGGGCCTACTTCGTGGCGCTCGTCCTCATCGGCATGATGATCGCGGTCGGGCCGTTCCCGTACGGCGACCCGTCGCTGCTCGGCCGGTTGTTCAAGGCGTTCGCGAGCGGCTCGAGCGCCGGGCTCGCGTTGCGCAGCACACCGCGCTCCGTCCCGCTCATCGCGCTCGGCTCGGCCGTCCTGCTCGGCTCGGGTGTGGCCGCGCTGTGGCAGAAGCGACCACGTGCCGGGCTGGTGAGCGCGGTGCTCGTCGGCGTGTTGGTCGTTGCCAACCTGCCGGCGGCGTGGGGCGCCGACTACATCGGCGAGAACCTCGAACGGCCCGGGCAGATCCCGAGCTACTGGACCGACGCGGCGCAGAGTCTCGATCGCGGGAGTCACGACACGCGGGTGCTCGAGATTCCGGGGTCCGACTTCTCGTCGTATCGGTGGGGCAACACGGTTGACCCGATCACGCCGGGGCTCATGGATCGTCCCTATGTCGAGCGTGAGCTGATCCCGTTCGGGTCGCAAGCGTCGGCCGACCTGCTCATCGCGTTCGACCACCGGCTTCAGGAGGGCACCGACGAGTCGGCGTCAGTCGCGCCTGTGTCGCGGCTCCTCAGCGCGGGTGACGTGCTGCTGCGCTCGGATCTTCAGTACGAGCGGTACCGCACCCC
>DASVIY010000240.1:0-3283 GCA_036386195.1 Acidimicrobiia bacterium
ACGACGTCGGGACCTAACGGATTCAGCCGGAACTCGAAGTCGGTGACGATGCCGAAGTTGCCGCCGCCGCCGCGTACGCCCCAGAAGAGATCCGCGTTGTGGTGCTCGTCGGCCTTCACGAACTCGCCGTCGGCGGTGATCACGTCGACCGACTGGAGCTGATCGATCGTGAGCCCGTACTTGCGCATGATCCACCCGATACCACCGCCGAGCGTGAGGCCTGAGAGCCCGGTGTGGGTGACGATCCCGGCGGGGACGGCGAGCCCGAACGCCTGCGTCTCACGATCGAGCTCGCCGAGCAGCACGCCGGCCTGCGCGCGCACCGTCCGCGCCTCGGGATCCACGCGGATTCCCTTCATCGGCGCAAGGTCGATCAGCATGCCGTCGTCGCACACCGAGAGACCGGGAAAGCTGTGACCGCCCCCGCGCACGGCGACTAGAAGGTCGTGGTCCCGAGCGAACCGGACGGCGTGCCGGACATCGGCGACGCCAGTGCATCGCGCGATGAGGCCAGGGCGGCGATCGATGGAGCCGTTCCACACCTTGCGGTGCTCGTCGTACTCACCATCACCCGGCCGGACGAGCTCACCCCGGAACGACGCCTCGAGCTCGTCGACAGCACCGCGGTCGATCAGCGTGCGTTCGGCCACTGAGGTCATTGCACCCCCTCGCTTTGTTCACCGCAGATTCCCACCCGTGGCGCAGCGCGGCAAGGGGTGTTCGGCGCGCACCCGTCGATCTCGATGCTCGCCGGCCCGCGCGAGGAGGGTCCGCGTCTCGACGCAACTCGACAGTTACGAACAGCCGCTCGTCGCGCCGCAGCTCGGGCATGCGAAACAGCTCCCCGCACGCTGCATGATGTCGCCGCAGACGTGGCAGATCACCGTCTCGCGTTCGCGCGCCGGCGCCGCCGGTGACGAGCTCGCCCCCGGTCGGCGGTCGGCCATCGGCATCGGGTCGCTCGGGTGGTCGGCGACCGACGCCTCCTCGACGCCGGGCAGCGTCGGTTGGATCCGCTCGTCGACCGTGAGCATGCCCATCTCCTTGCGCTCCTCGAGCGGCAGGTACTCCACGGCCATACGCCGGAAGATGTAGTCGACGAGGCTCGTCGCGATACGCAGCTCCGGGTCGTCGGTCATGCCCGCCGGCTCGAAACGCATGTTGCTGAACATCTCGCAGAACGCGCGCAGCGGAACGCCGTATTGCAACCCGTGGCTCACCGAGATCGCGAACGCGTCCATGATCCCGGCCAGCGTCGAGCCCTGCTTCGCGACTTTGAGGAAGACCTCACCGGGACGCCCGTCTTCGAACTCGCCCACGGTCACATACCCGTGACAGTCGGCGACGCGGAACGAGAATGTCTTCGAGTTGCGTTTGCGCGGCAGCTTCTGGCGCACCGGCTGCTGGATGATCACGGTCTCGACGATCCGCTCGACCTGCTGCTCGAGCTCGTCGGACGCGCCGGCCTTCTTCTGCGTGGACAGCGGCTGCGCGACCTTGCAGTTGTCGCGGTAGATCGCCACCGCCTTGAGCCCGAGGCGCCACGACTCGATGTGCATCGCCTCGACCTCTTCGACCGTCGCCTCCTCGGGCATGTTGATCGTCTTCGAGATCGCGCCGCTGATGAACGGCTGCACCGCTCCCATCATCGTGACGTGACCCCGGTAATGAATCGCGTTGTCGCCCATCGAGCACGCGAACACCGGCAAGTGCTCGGGGTTGAACGACGGCGCGCCGATGATCGTCTTGTGCTCGTTGATGTAGGCAACGATCGCCTCGACTTGCTCGTCGCTGTAGCCGAGACGGCGCAACGCACGCGGCACCGTGTGGTTGACGATGAGCATCGTGCCGCCACCGACGAGCTTCTTCGACTTGGTCAGCGCGAGATCGGGCTCGATGCCGGTGGTGTCACAATCCATCATCAACGCGATCGTGCCGGTCGGCGCCAGCACGGTTGCCTGCGAGTTACGGACGCCATACGCAGAGCCGACCTCCACTGCTTCGTCCCACGCGTGCTGCGCGGCACTCACCAGCCCTGTCGACAGGAGCTCGTCGTCGATCTTCTCGACTTCGGCGCGGTGCATGCGCAACACGTGGAGCATTGCCTCGGCATTGTCGGCGTAGCCGGCGAACGGCCCCATGCGACCGGCGGTGCGCGCGCTCGTGGCGTACGCGTGCCCGGTCATGAGCGCGGTCAGCGCGCCGGCCAACGCCCGCCCTTCCGTCGAGTCGTACGCAAGCCCCAGCGCCATGAGCAACGCGCCGAGGTTCGCGTAGCCGAGCCCGAGCTGGCGGAACTGACGGCTCGTCTCCGCGATCCGCTCCGTCGGGTAGTCGGCGTTGCCGACGAGGATCTCCTGCGCGGTGAACACCACCTCGATCGTGTGCTTGTAGCCCTCGACGTCGAACGTGTCGGTGTCGTCGAGGTAGCGCAACAGGTTGATGCTCGCGAGGTTGCAGGCCGAGTTGTCGAGGTGCATGTACTCGGAGCACGGGTTGCTCGCGTTGATGCGGCCGGTGTTGGGTGCGGTGTGCCACCGGTTGATCGTGGTGTCGAACTGCATCCCCGGGTCGGCGCATTGCCACGTCGCTTCGGAGATCTGGCGCATCAGCTCGCGTGCCTTCACCGTCTTGATCGAGTCACCGGTCTTGACCGCGTAGAGCTGCCAGTCGCGGTCTTCCAGCACTGCTTCCATGAACGCGTCGCTGACGCGAACCGAGTTGTTGGCGTTCTGGTACTGGATCGAGTGGCTGTCCTTGCCGTCGAGATCCATGTCGAAGCCGGCTTCGGCGAGCGCGCGCGCTTTGCGCTCCTCACGCGCCTTGCACCAGATGAACTCTTCGATGTCGGGGTGGTCGGTGTTGAGGATGACCATCTTTGCGGCGCGGCGCGTCTTGCCGCCGCTCTTGATCGTGCCGGCCGACGCGTCGGCGCCGCGCATGAAGCTCACCGGGCCGCTCGCGGTGCCGCCACCCTTGAGGTGCTCGTACGACGAGCGGATGTTGGAGAGGTTGATGCCCGCGCCGGAGCCGCCCTTGAAGATCGTGCCCTCTTCCCGGTACCAGTTGAGGATCCCGTCCATCGTGTCGTCGACGGCGAGGATGAAGCACGCGGACGCCTGCTGCGGCACGCCCTTCACGCCGATGTTGAACCACACCGGCGAGTTGAAGGCGGCACGCTGGGTGAGGAGCAGGTACTTGAGCTCGTTGCGGAACGACTCGGCCTCACCGTCGTCGACGAAGTAGCCGTCACGGTGGCCCCAGGCCGTGATCGTGTCGGCGA
>DASVIY010000241.1:0-1691 GCA_036386195.1 Acidimicrobiia bacterium
TCCCGTGGGGTGATCTCACGTACGTGGGCACGACCGATACCGATTACGACGGCTCGATCGACGATGCGCAGTGCACGGCCGACGACGTGTCGTATCTCCTCGGCGCCCTCAACGGGGCCACGACGGAGAAGGTGACCGAAGACGACGTCGTGGGCACGTGGGCCGGGCTCCGGCCGTTGCTGCGCTCGGTGGCCAGCTCTCGCACCGCCGATCTCTCGCGCCGCCACGCCGTGCGGCGCTCCGAGAGCGGCGTCATCACGGTCACCGGCGGCAAGCTCACGACGTACCGCCACATGTCCGCCGATGCTGTCGACCTCGTGGCGCGCGACCTCGGGCGGCGCAGGTTGAAGTGCCGCACGAAGCGGCTCCCGTTGCTCGGTGGCAAGGGGTTCACGGCCGCGCCGTCCACCAACGAGCCCACCCGCCACGAGCATCTCGGCCTTCGCTACGGGACGCTCGCCAACGAGCTTCGCGTGCTCATCGCCGACGACCCCACGCTCGGCGAGACGCTCGTACCGGGACTGCCGTACCTGCGGGCCGAGGCCGTGTACGCGGTGCGCGCCGAGATGGCCCGCACCCTCGACGACGTGCTCGCACGCCGCACGCGCGCGCGGCTGCTCGCGCGCGACGCGTCGGCTGCGGTTGCCGACGAGGTCGCGGCGTTGATCGGGCCGGATCTCGGGTGGGATGCCGCCGCGCAGGCAGCTGCGGTCGACGCGTACCGGGCCTCGGTCACGCACGAGCGTGTCTCGGCCGACCTGCCGGAGATCGCGCTCGACGCGAGACTCGGCCCGTGAGCGCGAGCGGCACGCCCACACCTCCGATCGCGCTCGCCGGCAATCCGTCGGATACGACCTCGCACCTGCATGCGCACGCGGTCGAGGTCGACGACGCCCTGCTCACCCGGCTTCGCAGCGCGTGCGCGGACGTGACGGTCGAGGCGTCGGCGCTGGCCGAGGCCAGCCGCGACTGGTGGCCGCTCGCAATGATCTGGGCCCTCGACAACCAGGTCGCCGGGCGCGCCGCAGCCGTCGCGCGGCCTTCCACAACCGCCGAGGTCGCGGCGGTGCTCGAGATGTGCAACGAGGCGCGAGTGCCCGTCACGCCCGCCGCCGGCCGCAGCGGCGTGTGCGGTGCAAGCGTGCCCGTGCACGGCGGCGTGCTGCTCGACCTCTGCGGCCTCGACGGGATCATCGACGTCGACCGGGAGTCGATGATCCTCGACGTGCGCGCCGGCACGTTCGGCACCTGGTTGGAGCAGACCCTTCGAGCCGAGCATCACGTGACCGCCGGCCACTGGCCGCAATCGATCGCCCTGTCAACCGTCGGGGGCTGGCTCGCGTGCCGCGGCGCGGGGCAGATGTCGACGCGTTACGGGAAGATCGAAGACATCGTCCTCGGTCTCGACGTCGCGCTCGCCGACGGTCGCGTCATCCACACCGGTGGCGCGCCCCGTGCCGCGGTCGGGCCCGACTTGACCCAAATGTTCGTCGGCAGCGAGGGCACGCTCGGGGTCATCACCGGCGCCCGGCTCCGGCTTTACGAGGCGCCGGCGCAGGAACGGCGCGCCGCGTACGGCTTCGACACGTTCGAGGCGGGCCTCGAGACGTGCCGGCGCGTGTTGCACCGTGGCGCAACGCCCGCGGTGCTGCGCTTGTACGACGCGGTCGAAGCCGACCGCGGCTTCAAGA
>DASVIY010000242.1:0-4274 GCA_036386195.1 Acidimicrobiia bacterium
GCGGTGACGAGCTTCTTGGCCTCCGCGAGGTTGTGCTGCGGGAAGCCCGGGTTGCTCAGATAGCCGGGGACCCCTTTGTCGAATGGCCCGTCGGCCTTGTCCTCGCCCTTCGCGTTGAACTGGATGAGCGCGTTGCGGTCAACGGCCATGGCGAACGCCTTGCGGGCATTGATGTCATCGAATGGCGCCGTCGACGTGTTGAGGAGGTAGTAGCGATTCTCGCGATGGCCGTCGGGCTCTGTGTAGACCTTCGCTTGGCTGCTCCCCAACGCATTGAGCTGGTCTATCTCGGGCGGGTCGGTGGTGTGCATCATCGTGTTCTGCCCGGCTTTGAAGTCATTGAGTCGCTGCGCCGCCTCGACCACGGGCCTGAAGGTGATCGAAGCGAGGTACGGGAGCTGGACGCCGTTCTTGTCCTTCTGCCAGTAGTCGGGGTTCTTCGTCGCGGTCAGGTGATCGTTGGGCTTCCACTCTTTGAGCTTGAACGGGCCGCTCCCGATCATGTTGCTGGGGCAGGTGTCGGCATTGTCGAGTTGTGCCGGCGCGGCGATGGCGGCCCGGCCGTCGAGATACAGGTAGCCCGGGAACGAGGGCCACGGTGTCTTCGTCGTGACGGTCACCGTGGTCGGGTTGGTCGCGGTGACGGTGTCGATGTTCTTGTACACGAACTGGAACAGCTGGCCCTTCGTCCAGGCTGTCATGTTCTGCGCGATCGCGGCGGCGTCGACCGGCTGGCCGTTTTGGAACTTGACGCCGTCGCGCAGGCCGATCGTCCAGGTCTTGTAGTCGGCGCTGGGCGTGACCGACTTCGCCAGGTAGGGGACGAACTTGCCCTGGAGGTTGGGTGCCGTGAGCGTGTCGTAGATCGCCTGCGCGACCATGATCCCGGAGATGGCCCACGTGCCTTGCGGCGGGCAGAAGCCGGACGCGGTCTCCGATTCCAAGAGATAGGTGACGCTGCCGCCGGTGGTCGGCTTGCCTTCGTTGGCCGGCGTCTGACTTTGGTTGGAGCCGGCCTTGCCGGAGCTGCTGCTGCCGCCGCACGCGGCGACCGCGATGCCCAGGGTGGTGACGACAGCAAGCGTGCGGATCCAGCGTCGGCGAGCGAGCCGTTGAGCGTCGAGCACGGTGCCTTCCCCCCGAGTTCGGAACCTGCGTCTCGCCGTGGAGAGCCGCAGGGCCATGCAACATAGAGACGTGACTCCCGTCACGTGTTCGGCCCGTCACTCTAGAAGCTATGTCCGGTATGTCAATGGCGGCCGGCGAACCCGAAACGGGGGGTCGGCCAGGTCTCCCACCGGGGGCCGGTACGGTCATCGAGCGTGGTCGACCGCATTCGTATCACCCCTTCGTGCGCCATCGACGCGGGCGAGCTCGAGTGGCACTTTACCGGCTCCGGCGGCCCCGGCGGCCAGCACGCCAACACCGCGAACACCCGCGCCGAGCTGCGCTTCGACATCGCGGGCTCACCGTCGCTCGGGCCCCGCCAGCGCGCCCGGCTCGAGGCCCGCCTCGGCCCGGTGCTCCGTGTCGTCGCGACCGACAGTCGCTCCCAATCGCGCAACCGGGAGGCCGCGCTCGCACGCTTGCGATCACGCCTCGCCGACGCCTTGCACGTCGACCGCACGCGCGTGGCGACCAAGCCGTCCCGTGCCGCGAAGCGCAAGCGCCTTGACACGAAGCGTCAGCGGAGCCAGCTCAAACGCGGCCGCCGCACCCGCCCCGACCACGACGACTGAGCCGCGTCTTCGTTTACTCGAGGAATCTGCCCGGTATTTGCCGGTAATACCACGAGTGAACGATCGTGTGCGCTGTGGAGACGGCGTTCGATGTCGCGTTGGGGGTCGCGGGCGTGTTGCTCGTGGCGCTGACGCTCGACTCCGCGGTGCGCACGTTCGTGCTGCCGCGCGGCGTCACGGTGATGTACACGCGGATCGTCTTCGTGTCGATGCGCCGGATGTTCGTCGCGGTGATGCATTTCACCAAGACGTACGAGGCTCGCGACCGCGTCATGGCGCTGTACGCGCCGCTCACCCTGCTCGTGCTCCCGTTCGTGTGGATCGTGATGACCGGCACGGGGTTCACGCTGCTGTTCCGTTCGGTCGGGATCGAACCGTGGCGCAGGGCGTTCGAGATGAGCGGGTCGTCGATGCTGACCCTGGGATTCGTGCAACCGCCCGACACGTTGCCGGCGATGGTGCTCGCATTCTTCGAAGCCGGGATCGGCCTCGGCCTCCTGGCGCTTCTGATCGCGTACCTGCCTACGATCTACAGCGCGTTCTCGAAGCGCGAAGTGCTCGTCGCGCAGCTCTCGGTGCGCGCCGGCACGCCGCCGTCGGCGTTCGCCCTCCTGCGGCGAGCCCACCTGACCGGTGAGATCGAGTTGCTCGACGACGTCTGGGTGCCCTGGCAGACGTGGTTCGCCGAGGTCGAGGAGACCCACACCTCGCTCGGTGTGCTGTCGTTCTTCCGCTCACCACAGGCCGATCGCTCCTGGATCACGGCCGCGGGCGTGGTGCTCGACTCGGCCGCGCTCGCGCAGTCGACCCTCGCGGTGCGGTGGTCTCCGCAGGCCGCCGTCTGCATCCGTTCGGGGTTCCTGGCCCTGCGGCAGGTCGCGGATCTGTTCGGCATCCCGTATGACCCCGACCCGGCGCAGGGTGACCCGATCAGCATTGCCCGCGAGGAGTTCGACGAGCTGTACGAGGAGCTCGCCGCTGCCGGCGTGCCGATGCGACCTGACCGCGAACGCTGCTGGCGCGAGTTCGCGGGCTGGCGTGTCAACTACGACGCGGTGCTGATCGGCCTCGCCGGGTTGGTCATGGCGCCGTACGCAGTCTGGTCGTCGGATCGCTCGTTGCGGTACCGGCGTCCACGAATCTTGTTCCGGCGGCGCAAGCCCAAGCCGCGCGACGACGTGCCGCGGTAGTTACTAGATCGCGGCGGCCGTGTCGTCGGAGCCTTCGGTCGCGTGCAGCGGATCGGCCGGCGTTTCGGGCTTCTCCGCTTGGTGCGCGCTATACAGCCAGGCCAGGAAGCGGTCGACGCCGTTGACCGCGTTGCCCGTGCGCACCCCGTGGAACACCTCGAACGCATGTGATGCACCCGGGATATTTGCGAAGGCGACCGGCTCGGTCGACATCGCCCGCAACTTCGCGACGAATCGCTGCGCCTGCTCGATGGGGACGAGGTTGTCGTTGGTGCCGTGGATGACGAAAAACGGCGGCGCGTCGGAGCGGATGTGATTGATGGGTGACCCTTCCTCGTAGAGCGGCCGGTTCTCGGTGATCGTCTGCTTCATCACGCGCTTCGCCATCCAATCGGCGATCTGCTCGCCGGGACCGTGGAAGTCGAAGACCTCCGTGAGGTCGTAGACGCCGTAGAACGGCACGCATGCCGACACCGATGTGTCGACGTGCTCGAAGCCGGGCTGGTACTGGGGATCGTCGGGGGTGAGCGCGACGAGCGCGGCGAGGTGCCCGCCGGCCGAGCCGCCCGTGACCACGACGAAGTCGGGGTTACCGCCGTACTCCGCGATGTGCTCGCGGACCCACGCGAGCGCGCGCTTGCAGTCGATGAGGTGCTCGGGGAACGAGACCTCGGGACTGAGGCGGTAGTTGTTGGCGACGCACACCCAGCCCTCGGCGGCGAGGTGCATCATCAATGGCATTCCTTGCTGGCCCTTGTCGCCGATCACCCAGCCGCCACCGTGGATCTGCAGGAGCACGGGGGCACGCTCGACGCCGATCTTCGGCCGGTAGATGTCGAGCCGTTGGCGCTTGCCGCCACCTTCGACATACGGAATGTCGTGTGTTGCCTCGACACGTTGGTCGCGGAACCACAACGGCAGGAGAAGCTGGCGGCGCACGAGCCTGTTCGCCAGGTGTTGCGCGAGCCCTGGGGCGATCTCCGAGCGGTAGTCGTCGCCGAGGCCCTCGCGTAACGCGGCTTCGATCACGTGCTTCGAGCGCAGCGACACGATGATCACCCAGGTGAGCCCCGCCCAGGACACGAGCGTGATCGCGAGGCCGACCAGCCCGGGCCACGTGTCGAGCGCACCGGCCCAGATGAAGATCGCAGTGGCCACGGCCTGCCAGGCGAGGTGGAAGTACGCGAGCTCACCGGTCATCCACCCGGCGAAGAAGCTGAGGACGAGCAACTGCCACCGGCGCGACGGCCACAGCGCATTGGCGGTGAACCACGCGCCGACGAGACTCACCGCGAGAAAGGCCCAACCCATGGGGTCAAGTCTGCCTTATGTCTCGATCGCAGCA
>DASVIY010000243.1:0-8816 GCA_036386195.1 Acidimicrobiia bacterium
TCGGAGTTCACCGAGCGAGTGTACGCAAGCACCCCGAGCCGCCCGCACGGGTTCCTTTGAAGGCGGGTGCAGTCAGAAGGCGCCGGGGTGGCCGGCGCCGGCGCAGGCGTCACCGGTGAAGTTGGTCGCGACGGCGTTCGACGGGTTGCCCGACGGCACCGAAACACCCACGGGCAGTCCGGTCCGGTCGAAGTCCGCTCTGCGGACCGTTCCAGATCACGTTGCCCTTGACGACGAGGTTGGTGTCGGCGCACGACGGTGACGGCACGTTGGTGGCGCGGGTATCGCCCGCCAGGCAGGAATGGATCTGGAACTGTTGGCTTGCGCTCTGGAAGCCGCTCGGATTGTCGATCACGTTGTCGAAGACGAACAGGTCGCGATTGGGGATGATCTCCAGCGCTTCGCCGGTCGTTCCCCAACCGTGCTGATCGAGCCGGGCCTGGCAGGCGGCAGCCGCGGGAAGCCGGGCCGCGCCGACACAGTCGACCGACTCCAGCTCAACAGGCGCGGCCCGTGTGCCGTGACGCGATTCCCAGTAGTTCGGTGAATCCTCGACCGCATAGGTGCCCCGCATGAGCGCGAGACGCACGCCGGTCGTGAGATCGTGCCCTGCGGAACGCGCTGCCACGCGGTGTCGAGGTGCAGCAGCGCGGTGGCGCGGGTGCGAGGGCGAGGGCGAGCGCGACGAGCAGCCGTCGGTGACCGGCTGCGGAGCGCATGTGTGACCTCCCGACGTCCCTCCTGACGCGTTCTCGGCATTTCGGCGGGATAACTGTCACACCCCCAACCGATACTGGGGACGTGAGCACACAACTGCGATTGGTCGAGGTACCCCGGAAGAAGATCGCCACCGGCAGGGTCAGTCGCGGGCCGGCGCGCCGTCGCCCGGCGTGGAAGCTCGACGCCGGCACGCGGCAGGTCGGCCTCGAAGGCGTCGCTGCCGCCCGCATCGCACTGGAGCGGGCCCGCGGCACCTCCGATCGTCAGCTGTCCGAGGCCGGCTGAGTCACTGACAGCGAAGGCAGGACACGATGACGTTCGGAAGCAGGTGTTCGCGGCCGTGTGGGCGCTCATCGCCTGGATCACCGGAGATGACTCGGGCCCCGTCTGAGACTGCTTGACCGGCGACCGCATTCCTGGCCCCTGGGCACGTCGTCGTACGCTTGACGCGCATGGGCGAATTCGAGCATCACAGCGTCGATGAATGGCGCGCCCTCGCCGAGCGCGAGCTGAAGGGCGACCCCGACACACTCGACTGGGTGACGCCCGAGGGCATCGTGGTCAAGCCGCTCTACACCGCCGCCGACCTCGAGGGCATCGAGGCCGCCGGCACGCTCCCCGGTTTCGACCCGTTCCTCCGTGGCGTGCGGGCGACCATGTACGCGAACCGCCCGTGGACGATCCGCCAGTACGCCGGCTTCTCCACCGCCGAGGAGTCCAACGCGTTCTACCGCAAGAACCTGGCCGCCGGTCAGATGGGCCTGTCGGTCGCGTTCGACCTCGCCACGCACCGCGGCTACGACAGCGACCACCCCCGGGTGGTTGGCGATGTCGGCAAGGCGGGCGTCGCGATCGATTCCGTCGAGGACATGAAGCTGCTGTTCGACGGCATCCCGCTCGACAAGATGACGGTCTCCATGACGATGAACGGTGCCGTGCTGCCGGTGCTGGCCGGCTACATCGTCGCCGCCGAGGAGCAAGGTGTCGCGCAGGATCAGATGGCGGGCACGATCCAGAACGACGTCCTCAAGGAGTTCATGGTCCGCAACACCTACATCTATCCGCCCGCGCCGAGCATGCGGATCGTCGCCGACATCATCGAGTACACGACGCAGCACATGCCGAAGTTCAACTCGATCTCGGTCTCCGGCTACCACATGCAGGAGGCGGGCGCGACGGCCGTGCAAGAGCTCGCGTTCACGATCGCCGACGGGCTCGAGTACGTGCGCGCCGTCACCGATCGGGGGCTCGACATCGACGCGTTCGCCGGTCGTGTGGCGTTCTTCTTCGGCATCGGCATGAACTTCTTCATGGAGATCGCGAAGCTGCGTGCCGCCCGGCTGCTGTGGTCGCGGGTGATCGCTCCTTTCGAGCCGAAGAAGCCGGGCTCGTCGATGCTGCGGACGCACTGCCAGACGTCGGGCGTGTCACTCACGGAGCAAGACCCGTACAACAACATCGTGCGCACGACCTTCGAGGCGTTGGCCGCGGTGCTCGGCGGCACGCAGAGTCTGCACACCAACTCGTTCGACGAGGCGATCGCGCTCCCCACCGAGTTCTCGGCCCGCATCGCTCGCAACACCCAGCTCATCCTGGCGGAGGAGACCGGCATCCCCCACGTGATCGATCCGCTCGGCGGCAGCTACTACATCGAAGCGCTCACCGCGAGCCTGGCCAACGAAGCGTGGAAGCTGATCGAGGAAGTCGAAGACCTCGGCGGCATGACCAAGGCGGTGGAGTCGGGCATGCCGAAACTGCGCATCGAGGAGAGCGCGGCGCGGCGCCAGGCCCGCGTCGATCGCGGCGACGAGGCAATCGTCGGGGTCAACAAGTACCGCCTCGACGAAGAGTCGGTGCTCGAGTTCCGAGAGGTCGACAACCCCGCGGTGCGGGAGCAACAGATCGAGCGCCTCCGGCAGGTACGGGCCGCGCGTGACAACGAGCGCTGCCAAGCCGCGCTGACCCGGCTCACCGAGGGCGCCGCCGGCGATGCCAACCTCCTCGAGCTCTGCGTCGATGCCGCACGGGCACGAGCGACCGTCGGCGAGATCTCCGACGCGATGGAGAAGGTGTTCTCACGCCACCGGGCCACGATCCGTAGCATCTCCGGCGTGTACGGATCGGCCTATGAAGGCGACGAGGGTTTCACGAAGATCCACGCCGATGTCGACGCGTTCGCGAAGTCCGAGGGGCGCCGCCCCCGCATGCTCGTGGTGAAGATGGGCCAGGACGGACACGACCGTGGCGCGAAGGTGATCGCGACCGCGTTCGCCGATATCGGTTTCGACGTCGATGTCGGCCCGCTGTTCCAGACGCCGGAAGAAGCCGCGCGTGACGCCGTGGAAAACGACGTGCACGTCGTCGGCGTATCGAGCCAGGCGGCCGGTCACAAAGTGCTCGTGCCGGAGTTGCTGGCCGCGTTGCGCAAGCAGGGCGCCGACAACATCCTCGTGGTATGCGGCGGCGTGATCCCGCCGCAGGACTACGACTTCCTGCTCGACGCAGGTGTGAGCGCGATCTACGGGCCCGGCACCAACATCCCGCAGGCGGCGTCGGAGATCCTCGAGCTGCTTCGTGCGCGGGGGAAGCACTGAGCGAGCTCGCGACGGCGCTGCGCAGCGGTGACCGGCGCGCGCTGGCGCAGGCGATCACACTCGTCGAGTCGACGCGCGCCGACCATCGCGCCGAAGGTGCGGCGCTGCTCACCGAGCTCCTTCCCGAGACGGGGCGCGCGATTCGTATCGGCATCTCGGGCTCACCGGGCGCGGGCAAGTCGACGTTCATCGAGGCGCTCGGCCTGCATCTGATCGAGCAGGGTCACCGCGTCGCCGTGCTCGCGATCGACCCGTCGAGCAAGCGCGGCGGCGGATCGATTCTCGGCGACAAGACACGCATGGTCGAGCTCACCAACGCGCCGAACGCGTTCGTCCGCCCGTCACCGACGAGCGGCACCCTCGGCGGCGTCGCGCGTCGCACGCGCGAGGCGATGCTGCTGTGCGAGGCCGCGGGCTTCGACGTCGTGCTCGTCGAGACCGTGGGCGTCGGGCAATCCGAGGTCGCGGTCGACGCGATGGTCGACCTGTTCCTCCTGTTGCTCGCGCCGGGCGCCGGCGACGAGCTGCAAGGCATCAAGCGCGGGATCATGGAGCTCGCCGATCTCGTGGTGGTCAACAAGGCCGACGGCGAGCTGGCCAAGCCCGCCGGCGCCACCGCAGCGCACTACGCGAACGCGTTGCACCTCGTGCGACCGAAGTCGCCGAGCTGGACGGCCCGCGTGTTGCAGGCTTCCGCGCTCGAACGACATGGCATCGACGAGGTCTGGCGTGCGATCGAGGAGTATTGCGAGGCGCTGCGTGCGTCGGGAGAGCTGGAACGCCGTCGGGCTGATCAAGCCCGGCAGTGGATGTGGTCCGAAGTCTCCGAGACGCTGGTCGAGTCGCTGCGTGGCGACGACGACGTCGCGGCCTTGGTACCCGGCCTCGAAGCGAAGGTGGCAGGCGGCGAGGTCACACCGACAGCCGCCGCGCGACAGGTGCTCGACGCGTTCCGTCCCGACAACTGAGTGCGGCTCGCGCCCCAGAGGCAGACCTGGCCGAGCACGAGCAACAGACCGTTGGCCAGCGGTGTGACCTTGAAGACGATGAGCTTCGAACCGGCCGTCAACGGCGCGAGTCCCGTCATGGCGAAGCCGCCGATGGCGATGACCACGCACGCCACACCGACCGCGGCGAGCGCGGATGATCCGCGTACCGACTGGTCTCCACGAGCGCGGGGCCGTTCGAAGCGGGCCCACGCGGCGACCAGCACAGCGAGCAGCAGCAGGAGCACGCCGAACCAGAACGGCCGGAGCAGCCACCATGCGGCCGTGCCGGCGGCGGGCTGCGGGAAGTGCAGCGGGCTGAGCAGCAGCAGTGCGCCGACCAACGCCGTGAGGTGCCAGCAGAACACGGTCATGATCACGCCGTTGAGCCCAATCACGCCTTGCCAGACCTGCGGACGCTGCAGCCAACGTGACAGCACCGGACGCAGGAGCATCGCGGCGGCGACCTGCCACACGGTCAAGGCGAGAATGCAGATCGTCGGCGGGAACATGTTGGAGACCGACGCACCCGGCATCCCGACCATGCTCCCGGGATACGAGCCGACCTGCGTGAGGAGCACCAGGCCGAACACGCCGGCCGCCGCAAGGCCGACAAGCGTGCGGCGGGTCAACGCAGTGAGCCGTCCGTCGGCGTAGAAGAACCCGAGCTGGTGTGCGAACAGCCATACGAACAGCAGGTTGAGCGCACCGACCGCGTACATGCCCTGTCCGAAGCGAACGAAGTCGACGAGCGCTGCACCGGTTGCGAGCGCAGGCAGCACGGCGACGCCGAAGCGGCGGTGGAGGCGCAGCATCACCGGCGCGAGCGCCACGATGCCGATGTACACGGCGATGAACCACAACGGCTGGGTCACGAAGTGTGTCGCCGACCGGAGTGACTTGGCCGGTACACCCGCGACCTCGAGCACGATCGCGAATCCGGCCCACGCTCCGAGGAACACACAGATCGGCTTGAGCAGCCGGGCGGTACGCGACTGGATGAACTCGACGTAGCTGCCCCCGCGCCGTTCGAGCGCGTCGAGCGTGACCGAGTTGGAGAAGCCGCCGACGAAGAAGAACACCGGCATGATCTGGAGCACCCACGTTGCGATCCAGAGTCCGGGCACGATGCCGAGCAGGTTCGTGCCGTCGATGCGGCCGTGGCGCAGGGCAACGACGGCCATCAGCCAGTGGCCGAAGACCACGACGATGATGCTGAACGCCCGAAGGAAGTCGACGTAACGATCACGCGTCGCCGGGGTGGCCTCGGCCAGGTCTGCGACGGTCGGTGCTGGGTTTGTCTGCATGTCCCCAGCGTGCAGGAATGTAGGTCAGACGCCTATCCGTGACCGCCCCCAGCCGGGCATGGGAACCCCCCAAACCGGCCGTGGATCACTCGATGCCGCGCTCCACGGCGTAGCGGATCAGCTCCTGCTTCCGGTTGAGATGGAGCTTGCCGAGGATGTTGCGGACGTGGTTCTCCACCGTCTTCGGGGAGATGAAGAGGCGCTCGCCGATGTCCTTGTACGCGTAGCCGCGGGCAACGAGCTGCAAGACCTCGCGCTCACGGTCGCTCAGAGGATTGACCCCCGTTGCCTGCTTCGACATCCGCCGGAACTCGCCGAGCACCAGCGCGGCCAGCGCGGGCGAGAAGACCGGCTCCCCCGCCGCGGCACGCTGGATCGCGGCGCGCAGCTCGGGTCCCGGCGTCGACTTGACCAGATACCCGACCGCACCCGCGGCCACCGCGTCGAGGATGTCTCGCTCCTGTTCGGAGACCGTGAGCATCACGATGCGCGTCTCCTCGCCGCAGGCTTTCGCGACGGCGATGCCGCCACCGTCGGGCATGTGGAGGTCGCACACGACGAGATCGGGGTGGTGCTCACGAATGGCTTCGATCGCCTCGGTTGCGGTGCCGGCTTCGGCGACCACGTCGAAGCCGTCACCGAGATCGGCGCGCACACCGCTGCGCCAGACGGGGTGATCGTCGGCGACGATGACCCTCACGGCAGCCACAGTCGCACCTCCGTGCCTGCGTCCGGCGTGCTGTCGAACGCGACCCGGCCGCCCACGTCGCTCATTCGTCCCCGGATCGAACGGGTCATACCCACGCCTTCGGTCACCGTGGAGGTATCGAACCCCGCGCCGTCGTCCTTGACCGAGCATTCGATACCACCCTGATCGGCCGGCTCGACGTAGACCGTCACCCTCGTGGCGGCACCGTGCTTTCCCGCGTTGATGAGCGCCTCCCCCACGGCACCCACGAGCGCGTCGGATTGCGCCCGTTCGAGACGCGGTAAGTCGGGCGCGAGCAACACGTCGGCGTGACCACCGAACGCGTCCTCGAAACGGGCGGCCGCGGCCCGCAACGGCGGACCCACATCGGCCGCGCCGCCGCGTTCTGCATCCGGACCCGTGCCGAAGAGGAACTCGCGCAGGTCGCGCTGCTGCTCGTGGGCCATGCGCGCGAGGGCCGGGTCGTCGGCGCGGCGTTCGATCACCGCGAGCGTCTGCAAGACCCCGTCGTGCAGCGTGCGCGCGACTTCTTCTCGTGCGCGCGCGTGGGAGATCTCGCGTTCCGCCTGACGTAAACGCGAGGTCACGGCACCGGCCAGCGCGCCGGCAAGCATGAACACGACGGTCGTCGATGCGAGCGAGGTCCACTGGGGCGTGTCAAAGCCCCGCGCTCCGTTTGCGAACGCGGCGCCGACGCGAGCCAGACCGATTGCGCCTCCGGCGCAGGCTCCCCACGACGCGCCGTACGCGACGCCCACCGTCATTACCGCGGCGATCGTCCACGGCGAACCCAGCGCGAGGGTGTTGGAGAACGCGTTGCCGCCCTGGTACGCCCAACCGCCACCGAACGACAGGCCGAGCGCGACAGTCATCTCGACCGCAACCGGCGCCGGCGCGAGGAGCGCCAGCGGCCGCGACCGCGCCAACACGGTCGTCCAAATGGTCACCCCGAGCGCGGCCGCGACGAGCCCGAACGCGAGCCACGGTCGCTCGAGCCGATCCTGATTGAGCACGAGCACCGCTGCCATCCACACCCACGAGAACCAGCGGTACGCGACGAGACCGCGCAAGATGCCGCTCTCCATGCTGCACAGTCTTCCTCTCTCGGGGCGATGGTCCCTCGAGAAGTGCCCCATTACGGCAAACCGCCTGGATGTGCGGCTCGTGCACCAAGAAGCTCAGGTGGTGCCCCGAAGGATCCGAAGCACTGGAACAGGACGAAATCGTGAAAGGGAGCGCCGAATGCGGCGAGGGGACCGGAGCGAGGTGGAGACCGCGCACGCGCGACGGCCGCGCCTCCGCCGGCGCGCGACCGTGCTGCCGTGGATCGTCCTCACCGTCTTTCTCGGCGCCACGCTCACGACGTTCGCCGTTCGCCGCGACACCGTCAACCATGCGTCGCGCAAGAACTTCAATGCCGCCACGCAGGGCGTCACCAACGGGATCACGACCTCATTGCGGCAGTATGAGGACGTGCTGGCCGGCGTCCAGCGACTCAAGCCCGCGAACTCGCCGCTGACGCACGCGCAGTTTCAGCAGTACGCCACGAAGGTGGCGCTGCCCACAAAGTTTCCGGGGCTGGCTGCACTCGCGCTCATCGAGCGCGTCGAACCGGCGCAACTGCAGGAGTTCGACCGCCAGGTCAAGGCTGACGGCAGCCCGGGCGTGAGACCCACCACGCGCCCGGATCAAGTCAACCTTCTTGTCGGACAGACGTTGCCGGCGAGCGCCGGGATCGGTGCCGACATCGGCGAGTACGCGCCTGCCGACGACGCCGTCAACAGAGCGCGTGACACCGGAAAGACGGCGCTCACCCGGGCGCCGCCGCTCTCCAAGTTCATGGGTGTCCGGCAATCTCCCGGTGAGCGCGGCATGATCGTGCTCGCCGCGCCCATGTACTCGACGCCACGCGTACCGCCCACGGTCGCGGCCCGACGCGCCCACCTCAGCGCCGTCATCGCACTCATCCTCTCGCCCGACACGCTGCTGACTCAAGCGACCGGCCCCGCACGCACAAGTGTCGGCGTCAGCCTCTATGACGGCTTTCACACCGACAAGAAGCATCTGCTCTCGACTCAGCCCACACCATTGCCATCGGTACCCACGAAGACGATGAGGAGCACGACCAGGTACGCCGCCTTCGGCCAGCGGTTCACTCTCCGCTATGTGGCGCTCGTGAGCTTCGCATCGTTGAACAAGAACGAACCGTGGATCTACCTCGGGGCCGGCCTCATCGTCAGCCTGTTGCTCTTCGCGTTGGTCTGGGTACTCACACGCGCCAAATCGCTCGCGCTCGGAATGGTCGACACTGCGACCGAGACGCTGCGCGAGAGCGAAGAGCGATTCCGCGCGCTCCTCGCCGATTCGAGCGACATCCTGGCCGTCATCGGCGATGACGGGGTACTCACGTACGCGAACCCGGCTGGGACGCGTCTCTTGGGATACGACACCGAGGCGATGTGGGGTAAGCCGATGTTCGACCTGATCCATCCGGACGACC
>DASVIY010000244.1:0-3177 GCA_036386195.1 Acidimicrobiia bacterium
CGGGTGCCGCGAACGCCACGACGAGTCCGGCCGCGACGAGCGCAACGCGCAATCGCAGGACGGCCGCCAACGGACGCGGCGTCAGTTGAACGCGGAGCGCACGATCGGGGCGGCAATTGCTGCCACCACCGCGACGAGCAGGAGCCAGTACGGCCACCGCACCCGCCGGCGCACAGGTGCATCCCAATCGCGCGGCAACTCGAGGGTGGCGTCGACCTCGTCGGCCAGCAAGATCAAGCGCGCGTCGTCGAGCTGGTCCGCGGGCACGTAGACATCGACGCGGGCCATGTCACCGACCGTCAGGCCATACGGGCTATCGATCGCGCCCCGGAGCTCGACGTCGATGCCCTCGGATTGGAGCCGGGCCGCGACCACGTGCGCGGAAAATGAGCCGCTCACCCACGTGAGATTGCTCATCGGCACCATCGCGCGATTGTACGGCGAGACTGCTTTTCACGCCTCTTGATCCGGAGAGCGCAAGCTCTCGGCGTGACCGGAGGCAGTACCGTGGGCGAATGGAACGGCGCATCTTCGGGCTCGAGAACGAGTACGGCGTCACCTGCACCCTGCGCGGCCAGCGCCGGCTCAGCCCCGATGAGGTCGCGCGCTACCTCTTCCGCCGCGTCGTTTCGTGGGGCCGCTCGAGCAACGTCTTCCTCGAGAACGGCGCCCGCCTCTACCTCGATGTCGGCAGTCATCCCGAGTACGCGACCCCCGAATGTGACTCGATCGCGGACCTCGTGGTGCACGACAAGGCGGGGGAGCGGATCCTCGAAGGCCTCGTGCGCAGCGCGGAGCAGCGGCTGCGTGAAGAGGGGATCCGCGGCGAGGTGTTCCTGTTCAAGAACAACACCGACTCCGCCGGCAACTCCTACGGCTGCCACGAGAACTACTTGGTCGAGCGCGACGGCGACTTCTCGAAGTTCACGGATGTGCTCATCCCGTTCCTCGTCACCCGTCAGATCTACTCGGGCGCAGGCAAGGTCCTGCAGACCGCCCGCGGTGCGATGTACTGCGTGAGCCAGCGGGCCGAGCACATCTGGGAGGGCGTGTCGAGCGCGACGACTCGTTCACGTCCGATCATCAACACCCGTGACGAGCCGCACGCCGACGCCGAGCGCTTCCGGCGCCTCCACGTGATCGTCGGCGATTCCAACATGAGCGAGTACACGACGTTCCTCAAAGTCGGTGCCACGTCGATCGTGCTGCGCATGCTCGAAGAAGATCCGAGCCCGTGGCGCGACCTGAGCCTCGAGAACCCGATCCGCGCGATCCGTGAGATCAGCCACGACATCACCTGCCGGCGGCGCGTGCGCCTCGCCAACGGTCGCGAGCTGTCCGCGGTCGAGATGCAGGCCGAGTACCTCAACCGCGCGTTGCGCTTCGCGAAACGGCACAAGCTCGCGCCACTCGAGCAGAAGGCGCTCGAGATGTGGGAGCACGTCATGACCCGCCTCGAAGACGACCCACTGAAGCTCGAAACCGAGATCGACTGGGTGATCAAATACCACCTCCTCGAGCAGTACCGGAAGCGCGACGATCTTCCGCTCACTCATCCTCGGCTCGCCCTCATCGATCTCTCGTATCACGACGTGACCCGCGCCCGGTCGCTGTACTACCTCCTGCAGCGGCGCGGCAAGGTCGACCGCACCGCGGACGACGACGACATCGAGACCGCCGTCAACACCCCGCCACAAACGACACGGGCGCGGCTGCGGGGCGCGTTCATCAAGCGAGCCAAAGAACGGAAGCGCGACTACACGGTCGACTGGGTGCATCTGAAGCTCAACGACCAGGCGCAGCGGACGGTGCTCTGCAAAGACCCGTTCAAAGCGCGTGACGACCGCGTCGAACGGCTCATCGCGAGTCTCTGACGTGCCGTCGTTCCGTACGGGAACCGTCAAACGGATCCTGGAAACGCGCGCCGGGTTGCAGCGCGTCGAAGTCGATCTCGGCGACGGGCCGGAACGCGCCTACGTGTTGACCCACCTCACGGGCGACGTTGCCGACGGTGACCGGGTCGTGGTCAACACGACCGCGGTCGAGCTCGGGCTCGGTACCGGTGGCTGGCACGTCGTGCACTGGAACCTCGCGCGTGACGACTGGCACGAACAGGGACCCGGCCACATCATGAAGGGCCGCTACACGAGCCTCCAAGCCGACGTGGGGAGTGCCGAGGAGGATCTCGACGCGCTCGCCGAGGTCGACACCATCGGCGGGATCCCGGTCGTCGCCGCGGCGCTGCACAGTCAGGTGCCCGCGGTCGCAGTCGCATTCAAGCAGGCCGCACCCGACGCACGCCTCGTGTATGTGATGACCGACGGCGCCGCACTGCCGCTCGCCCTGTCGGATCTCGTCGCGACGCTGCGCGACCGCGGCTTGCTCGATGCCACGGTCACGTGTGGTCACGCATTCGGCGGCGACTACGAAGCCGTGTCGATCTTCTCCGCCCTTGCCGTCGCCCGGTATGCGGCCAAGGCCGACGCGGTCGTCGTCGCGATGGGCCCCGGCATCGTCGGCACCAATACCCGGCTCGGGTTCTCGGGCATGGAGGTGGGACCGATCCTCGACGCCGCGGCCGCGCTCGGCGGCGACGCGATTGCGTGTCTGCGAGTGTCGTTCGCCGACCCGCGAGAGCGTCACTTCGGTCTGTCGCACCACACCGCGACCGCCTTGCGTGTCGCGTGCCGCGAACGGGTCACGGTTGCACTTCCGGCGGTCGGTGGCGAGCAGGAGACGCGGCTGCGCGCCGATCTCGAGCTCGCCGGCATCACGAAGCGCCACGACGTGGTCGCGGTCGAGCCGCCCGACGTGCTCGCGCTCTTCGCCGCACACGACCTTGACATCCACTCGATGGACCGCCCCGCCGCGGACGACCCGGTGTTGTTTCTCGCGGGCGCGGCCGCCGGCACGCTCGCAGCCGCACGCCGACCCGAAGCCACGACCGCGCCGTGACCCCAACACCTCGTTCTTGCGTCGCAAACCATCATGTCATGGTGATTTGCGACGCAAGAATGGAGCGGAATGGCTGATCGACTCGAACGGCTGCTCAACCTCACGGCGACGCTGCTCGACACTCGGCGTCCGCTCACGCTCGACGAGCTCGCCGATCGAGTCGAGCCGCGGTACCCGGCCGACAAGGCGGCACGGCGACGTCAATTCGAGCGCGACAAGGAA
>DASVIY010000245.1:0-7470 GCA_036386195.1 Acidimicrobiia bacterium
GGTCGCCACCCTCGTGGTCGCCGGCCGCGCGCAGAGCCGGCGCAACACCGCGCTCGCGTTACGCGCTACTGCCGACGTCGCCCGCCGCCCGCGTAACGGACGCGAGCGCGCCACGATCGTTGGCGTGCTCGCGACGATGGCCGTGCTGCTCGGCGTGCCGATCGCCGTGCTCGTCGATCGTTCGCTGTCGACGCGATCTGGTTACGGCTTCGGTTACTACCGCTCGCTCTCCACCATTCATGCCGGCAGCTCGCTCTTCGTGCCGCCGAGCGAGGCGATCCGCAACTCACTCGTGTTCGCGACGGCGGCAACCGTCATCGCGCTCGTCGTCGGCGGACTGGCCTCGTTCGCGCTCGCGTCGCGCCGACCCGGACACGGCGTGACGCGCGCGGGCTTCGACATGCTGCTGATGCTCCCGCTCGGCACGTCGGCGGTGACGATCGGATTCGGGTTTCTCATCGCGCTCGACCACCCGCCGCTCGATCTCCGCACCTCACCGCTGTTGATCCCGATCGCGCACGCGCTCGTCGCAATCCCGTTCGTCGTGCGGATCATGCTTCCCGTGCTGCGCTCGGTCGACAATCGCCTGCGCGAGGCGGCAAGCGTGCTCGGAGCGAGCCCGGCCCGGGTGTGGCGCGAGGTCGATCTGCCGATCGTCGCGCGGGCCGCGCTCGTCGCCGCCGGGTTCGCGTTCGCCATCTCGCTCGGCGAGTTCGGCGCGACGATCTTCATCGTGCGGCCCGACTATCCAACCCTTCCCGTTGAGATCTACCGGTTGCTGACACACCCCGGCATCGACAATTTCGGGGCCGCGATGGCGGCGAGCACGATCCTGATGGTCGTGACCGCCGCTGCGGTGCTCACGATCGAGCGCTTCCGCGTCCGCGGGGTCGGCGAGTTCTGAGGCGTGCTCACCGTGGAGCACCTCGCCGTGCAGTACGACGACACGCTCGCGCTCGACGCGCTCGATCTCACCGTCGCCGACGGCGAGACACTCTGCGTGCTCGGGCCGAGCGGGAGCGGCAAGAGCACGCTTCTCCGCGCCATCGCCGGGCTCGAGCCGCTCGCGGCGGGTCGCGTCGCGTGGGACGGCCACGACCTCGCCGGCGTCCCTCCGCACCGGCGCAACCTCGGGCTCATGTTCCAGGACCACGCGTTGTTCCCACACCGCGACGTGCTCGGTAACGTCGCGTTCGGCTTGCGGATGCAGGGCCTCGACACGGCAGCGGTGGCGCAGCGAGCGCGCGAGACGCTCGCGCTGGTCGGGCTGGCCGGCTTCGAGCAGCGGCGGATCCCACAGCTCTCGGGTGGCGAGCAGCAGCGCGTCGCCCTCGCCCGCGCGCTCGCCCCCGCACCCCGGCTCCTCATGCTCGACGAGCCGCTCGGGTCGCTCGACCGCAACCTCCGCGACCATCTCGTGCTCGAGCTCCGGGAGCTCTTCGTGCGCCTGCGCGTGACCGCGCTCTTCGTGACCCACGATCACGAGGAGGCGTTTGCCATCGGTGACCGGGTCGCGATCATGCGGGCCGGGCGCATCGAGCAGGCCGGCTCCCCTGCCGACGTCTGGCGCCGGCCGGCGACGGCGTTCACCGCCCGGTTCCTCGGCTACAACGTCATGACGCTCGGCAACGGGCCGGTTGCGATTCGACCCGAGGGCTTGCGGCTCGATGCCGACGGCCCGATCGAGGGCGTGGTGCGCTCACGCACGTTCCGGCGCGACCACTTCCTCGTCGAGGTCGAGCTTGCGGACGGCGACGTCCTCGAAGTCGCCGCACTCGCCGCGCACGGCGGCTTGCCGGAGGTCGGTGCCCGGGTGCGCGTGTCGGCCGATCCGTCCGCCGTGGTGACCCTTGCCACATCCTGAGTCCCCTCTGCACCGAATCTCCACACGTCCGGCGAGACTCCTGCAGACCAGGTCTTTATCCTGACTGCAATGCAGCGCAGCGCTCCTGCTCCAGCTGCGACGCGGACGATCGTGGTCATCGAGGACGAAGCCTCGATCGCCTCCGCGGTCGCCGCCCGGCTTCGAAGCGAAGGCTTCGAGGTCTCGATTGCCGGCGACGGCCCGGGTGGCGTCGACCTCTGTCAGGAAGTGGAACCCGACCTTGTGGTGCTCGACCTCATGTTGCCCGGCCTCGACGGCCTCGAAGTGTGCCGGCGGATCCAGCACGAACGCCCGACGCCGGTGCTCATGCTCACCGCCCGCGACTCCGAGACCGATCTCGTCGTCGGGCTCGCCGTCGGCGCCGACGACTACCTCACGAAGCCGTTCTCGGCCCGCGAGCTCGTTGCCCGCGTCCACGCGATCTTGCGCCGGGCCGAGCGTTCGGCACAGACCCCCGACGGCGACCCGGTCCTGCGAATGGGCGACGTGGTGCTCGATCGTTCGACGCGACGCGTGGAGGGTGGCGGCGACACCGTGCACCTCACCCCCACCGAGTTCGACCTGCTCGCTCACCTGGTGGCAGCACCGGGCCGCGTCTTCACGCGCGACATGCTCCTCAGTGACGTATGGGGCTACCGCGACGGCGCCGGTGGGCGCACGATCGATTCGCACGTCCGCGCGCTGCGACGCAAGCTCGGCGACGACGTGATCCGCACCGTGCACGGCGTCGGCTATGCCGCCGGACCGGAGCCGTCATGAGACCGCTCGACCCGGTGCCGTCGATCAAGATCAAGCTCGGCGCGTTGATCTTCGCCGCAGTCGCGGTGACGGTCATGGTCTTCTGGGCCGGCATCAAGCTCGGCATCTGGCCCTCGGTCAGCGGCGTGATCGCGGCCGCGGTCGCGCTGTTGATGGTGAAGTTCCTCGCCCGCGGCATGACGTCGCCGTTGCGTGACATGGCCGACGCGGCCCGCGAGATGGCACGTGGAAAGTACGACCGGCGGGTCACGGCCACGTCTCGTGACGAGGTCGGCGACCTCGCGCGGGCGTTCAACAAGATGGCGGCCGAGCTCGCCGAAACCGACCGCGTGCGACGCGACCTCGTCGCCAACGTGTCGCACGAGCTGCGCACGCCCATCACCGCGTTGCAGGCCGTCCTCGAGAACCTGATCGACGGCGTGGCGCCACCCGATGACGAGACGCTCCGCACGATGCTCGCCCAAGTGGAGCGGCTCGGCCGTCTCGTCACGCAGCTGCTCGACCTGTCACGCCTCGAGTCGGGCGCGGTACCGCTCGACCGTGAGGAGTTCTCGATCGAGCCGATGCTGGAGCACGCAGTGCGTGAGTCGCGCCTGCACACGCCTGACGTCGCGGTCGCAGTCGTCGTCGAGACGCCCGGCCTCACCGCCGACGCCGATCAGGAACGCGTGCACCAAGTCGTCGCGAACCTGCTCGAGAACGCGGTGCGGTACACGCCGCACGGTGGGAGCGTCGAGGTGCGTGCGCGACGCAGCGCCACGGGCGTCACGATCGAGGTGTGCGACGACGGCCCGGGGATCCCCGAGCCGGAGCGAGTCCGCATCTTCGAGCGCTTCTACCGCGCCGACACCGCGCGGGCCACGACTGATGGCGGCGCCGGCCTCGGCCTCGCCATCGCGCAATGGATCGTCGACCTCCACGGAGGCGAGATCCACCCCGAACCACGCCAGCCGCACGGCTGTCGCATGGTCGTGACATTGCCGAGCGCGGCATGACACGGCCCTCGACGTCGGGCGACCGTCACGACGCGGACCACCTACAGGGAGCGTGAACATGGCACTGGCCACGATCGACGAGGCACTGAAGCGCATCCGGCGCGGCGAGATGGTGCTCGTCGTCGATGATGAAGAACGCGAAAACGAGGGTGACCTGACGATGGCGGCCGAGTGGGTCACGCCCGAGGCGGTCAACTTCATGCTGCGGTGGGCCCGCGGGCTGGTGTGCATGCCGTGCGACGCGACCCGGCTCGAGCACCTCGAGATCGGGCCCATGGTGCCCAACGCGACGTGCGACACCGCGTTCACGGTGTCGATCGACCATCACTCCGTCGGGAGCGGCATCTCCGCGGCCGATCGGGCCACCACTATGCGGCGGGTGCTCGAGGCGTCGGCCCGCGCCGACGACTTCATCCGACCGGGCCACGTGTTCCCGCTGCGCGCCCGTCCCGGCGGCGTGCTCGAACGACGCGGCCACACCGAGGCCGCGGTCGACCTCGCCAAGCTCGCGGGACTCTCTCCGTGCGCCGCCATCTGCGAGGTGCTGCACGACGACGGCTCCGCGGCGCGCTTCCCGTTCCTCGAGCTCTTCGCCGCGGAGCATCGCATCTCGTTGATCTCGGTCGAGCAGGTCGTCGAGTACCGCGAACGCCACGAGCTCCTCACGCCGGCAACCGGCAATGGCGCTCGCCGCGCGCCCGCACCCCTCCTGCTGTAACCCGCGGCAGCGACACCAGCGAACTGGCCCGCGAATACTCAAGTTTTCCTTGAGTGAACGCGGACCAGTTCGAGCTCGGGGGTCAGGGTCCGGGGTCTTCGCCGATCTCGCGCAGGGCAGCGGCGATCGCGGCCCGCAGGCGGCGCGCGGTGTCGGGCGCGAGGTGGGCCACGAGACCGAGACCCGAGCGGCCGGCTTCCTCCACCGTCAGCACGACCCGCAGCTCCCCCATGCCACAGGCGTCGCAGTCGTCACTGAGCGCAACGGCCCACGAGACCGGTGGTCGCTCGTCGTCGTCCGCGGGATGGTCGTCGAGCGCGTCGTCGATGGACCGGCGCATGGCGGCTCCTCGCTGCAGTGGACGGGGCAGGTTACCGGGCTGCGGTGCGGGCGAAGCGAGGTCGAACGGGCCGGAAGACCCTGGCGGGCATCGTGCAGACGGGGCAGGCTGAGCCCTGACGAAGGAGGATCCATGCCCAGTTTGCGCCAGCTCGTCGTACGCGCCGGCACCCTTGCCGCGGCGGTCGGAGTGGTCGCCGTCGCGAGTGGCCGCGCGCGGACCGCACGGGCGGCGCGTCAGGCCGGTGCGGCGCTCGGCCGCCGGACGCGCGATGTGCAGCACCGCGTCGCGGTCACGCACGATCGGGTCACCGCCGGCTCGCCCGACCCGGACGTGTCCGACGACGTGCTCGCCGACCGCGTGCGCTCCGTGCTCGGTCCACTCGAAAAGGAGCTCGACGTGCCGCGCGTGCACGTGATGGTCGAAGACCACGTCGTGCTGCTCCACGGCGACGTCCCCGCGCTCACCGACGCGGATCGGATCGCGCACGCGGCGCTCGACGTGTCCGGCGTCGTCGGCGCCGAGTCGTACCTTCACATCGGTCTGCTGGCGAGCGACACCCGTCCCTCGTCGGGACGCTTTCGAGCCGGCCCGTCCCCCGCACTCAAGAAGCTCCTTGCCGCCGCTCGGGCCGCAGGTGCCGACGACGCCAACGACATGCTCGCCGTGCGCGCGGTGCTGGGCGCGTTCTCGGATCGACTGCCGCCGCACGAGCGCGAGCATCTGCTCGGCCACCTGCCCGACGACGCGCGCCTGCTCGCCGGTCCGCCGCGACGCAAGGGCGAGGCACCCGCCAGGCTGCGCACCGTCAACGAGCTGCTCGCGGTCGCCGGCGCGCGCGGTCACATCGACCCGGCGCACGTCGAGGCGGTGGCACGATCGGTGCTCGGCGCGGTACGTGAGCTCGTCCCCGAAGAAGACCGTGACGTCGCAGCCGTGCTCCCCGCCGAGTTGGAAAAGCTCTGGGACGGAGCCGTCCCCTCGCGTTGAGCTTGGGTGGGTTCAGTGCAGGAGCGAAAGCACCAGCAAGACCTGGGCGATGTGGTAGGTGACGATGATCGCGAGCGGCCCCCACGCGAGGCGATGGCGAAACTCGTTCCATGCGATGATCAGATCGGAGGCGAAGAACAGCGCCGCGCCGGCACCGGCCCACGGATTGCCGGTCGCGAGCGCGCTCGCCACCATCGCCGAGATCACGACGAGATACGCGAGCAACGGACCGACGAGTGACCGATCGTCACCCGCCAGCACATCGGGGAGGATCCGGCTCGCAAACCCCACCGCAACGAGCACCACGGGCACCGCGGCGAGCGCGATCGCGCCACCGGAGCCGCCGTGGAGGTTGAAGCCCACGATGTACGCCACGTGACCGACCAGAAACGCGCTCAGGCCCGCTGCGAAGGTGCGGTGGTTGCGCGGGAGCATCAGGAAGATGTCGCCGATCAACGACAAGACCAGCGCGGCAACGAACCAGGCGCGGGTATCGGTGTGCAGGGGGTCGAGCGTCACCGCGACACCGATCAGCGCGACGAGCGTGGCCGGCTTGCACACGTACTCGACCCGTTTCGCATCCCGCGCCACCGCGAACCAGTCGGCGAGCGCAAACGCGGCCGTGACCACCAGGAAGATCCACGATGCGCCCGTCACGAGCGGCAGTTCTACTGCAGTCGCGCGCGGGGTTCAGTAACCGGGACGGCTCAAGAGGCCGCGGGCACGCACGCTTTTGAAGGCGGTGCCCAACACCACCGCGCCCGCGGCGAGATAAACGGCGTCGAGCGCGAATGCCGCCGCGAGCTGCCCGACCAGCACGGTGCCATCGGCCAAGAACGCGCGCAGCGCTGTGAAGACATGCGAGACCGGTATGGCGTTCGCGATCGGTTGCAGCCAGCCGGGCAACGACGAGACGGGATAGAACACGGCTGCCACCGGCTGGATCAGCAGCGCGAGTGACCACGCGAGCACCTCGGCATTGGAGCCGAAACGCAGCACCGCGGCACGGATAATCAGGCCGAGCGCCCAACCGAACATGACCAGGGCAATGAACGACGGGATGAGTGTCGCCCCGAGCGTGAGGATGTTGAAGTCGAAAGCGAGCGCGACGAACACGACCAGCAACACGGTGCCGGTCAGCACGCGCACCAGCGAGAAGATGATCGCCCCCGTCACGTACTCGCGCTGGTTCATCGGTGACGCGTAGAGATTGACGATGCTCCGGTCCCACATGTCCATCAGCTGTGTCATCGCCAGCTCCTGCTGCGTGCGGAAGCACACGTCCCACAGGATGACCGCGCCGAGTAACACGTCGACGCCGCCCGGCAGGTCGGTGTTCTGCTGCGCGAGGTAGGTCGTGAGAAACCCCCACAGCACGACCTCGATGAACGGCCAGTAGAGGATCTCCATGATCCGCAACGGGCTGTGGCGCATCACATAGAAGTTCTGCAACATCACCCCGCGAACGCGACGCCAGCTCATCACATCACCGCGCCGCGTCGAGCGGGCCATTGGCCGCGTCTTCGGCCACTTTCAGGTACACCTCTTCGAGGTCCTCGGCGCCAAAGCGCGCCCGGAGCTCGGCCGACGTCGCGTCGGCGACGACGCGCCCCTGGGCGATGAAGAGGATCCGTTCGGCGACCCGTTCGATCTCGGTCATGTTGTGGCTCGTGATGAGAATCGTCATCCCGCGCTCGTCGGCGATGCGGCGCAGCAGCGCGCGTACCACCACCGCTCGTTCGGGATCGAGGCTCGCGGTCGGCTCGTCGAGGAACAGCACCTC
>DASVIY010000246.1:0-16391 GCA_036386195.1 Acidimicrobiia bacterium
GCGGCCATCATCTCGTAGGTGACCCGTCCGAAAAGAAGCTCGGCGTCGCCGCTCGCGTTCTCCGACGCGAACTTCACCCACTCTGCGTCATCCCTGTGGGCCCAGCTCATATCGCCGTGAGCGTCGCAGATGTAACCATCGAGCGACATCATGTCGAACACCCCGAGCTTGCGCATGCTGCTCTTCTCAGGCCAAGCCGGTGGCGTCGAACATCCACGAGAGGTCAGCGGTGTCGAGCCGGTCGTGGTACTCGCGCGGCGCGGCAGACAGGAGCGTCTGGAGGTCCCAGTAGTCCTTCCACAAGGTGATGACCCCGCCGGCGACGCGCTGCACCGAGACGAACGGCAGCGCCACTGTCTCTCCTCCGGCCCAGTGCCAGACCTCGGTGTGCTCGGTCACGACGATGTCGCCGTCGGCGACCACGACACCGGGCCGGTGGTCGTAGCCCGCGAGGGTCTCGAGGCCGAGTCGCAGGCGGGCTTCGATGTCGTCGGGACCTTGGGCTGCGGTCGACGGGCCGGTCGGCACGTCGTAATAGATCGAGTCGGGTCCGAAGAACGAGCGGATGCGGCGCCAGTCACGGGCGTACAACGCGGCCCAGAAGCGGGCCGTCACCGCCGTGGGCTCGAAGACGCCGCTCACCGCCGGTCTCCCGGCACCGATCCGGGTCGGATCACGAGGTCATGCACGCCGGGAGGCTACCGCCGCCGCCGAAAGGGACAAAGCGCCTGGGTTGGCGCCCCTGATGCGCGGGGCGGGCCACGTCTGAAGACGGCTGCCCGGGGGCCACTGATCCACCCGCCACCTGGTATTCTTGATTTGATCCCGTTTCCGGCGTTGCTACGCGCGTCGAGACGGGGTTCCGCAAGGGCACACCGGCTCTCCTGCCGCGACTCCTTGCGTGTCGCACTTGCGACACGTCGGATGAGCGTCTCGGGTTCGTTACGCCCCTCGCGAGACCTATCCGTAAAACCGCAAGGAGCAACACCGTGGCAACAGGCACCGTCAAATGGTTCAACGCAGAGAAGGGCTTCGGCTTCATCGCCCGCGAGGGCGGCGATGACGTCTTCGTGCACTTCTCGGCAATCCAGGGCACCGGGTACCGGTCGCTCGAAGAGGGTCAGAAAGTCGAGTTCGACGTCGCTCCGGGTCGCAAGGGCGAAGAAGCCCAGAACGTCCGAGCAGTCTGACGGAGCGACGGTCCGGCGCCCGCCGGGCCGTCCCTCCGAAATTCCATCCCAGTCCACCGAGCGGGGCCACAGGCCCCGACCAAGCCTTGAAGGCGGTGGGTCATGTCCGGCAAGCAACGCACAACGTTCGCGAAGCTCGAGAAGGAGCGCGCGCGCCGTGCCAAGCAAGAGGCCAAGCGCGCGCGGCGGCAAGGTCGTGAGATCGAAGGCGTCGAAGGCCCCGCAAGCTCGAGCCCGTTGACGGTCACGCTCGACTCCGACATCGACCTCGACGCGCCGGAACCGGCAGCCGAGGCGGCGCCCGGCGACCTCCCCTCAGTCGAACGCAGTTCGCCGTAGCAGCTACTGCACCGGCGGCGTGGGCGGCTCGCTTTCGAGCATCGCCCGCGCGGCGTCGAGATCCTCTTCGAACACCAGCACCGTCGCGCCATGAAGGACTGCGTAGAACGGAGCCCAACCCTCGGCGTCGTTGGCGTTGACCGTCGCCTTGATGCCCTGGGTCTCCAGCATGCCGGCGACGGCATCGGCTTCGATCCGCGAGGGGAACGCCCCCAACTCCACGATGCGTCCGTCGCTGCGAGGCGTCGCGCGATCTCGGGCCACACGTCGAGGATACCGGGCCCCTGAGATCGATCCCTCGAAGCCCTGACGCCTGAATCACCGCCTCCGGTACCGTGACGCCGTCGTGGATCTGTCGCGTTCGTTCGCACCGCTGCGCCACCGCCGCTTCGCGATGCTGTGGGCGGGCGCGTTCGTGTCCAACATCGGCACCTGGATGGAGACGGTCGGCGTCGGGATCCTCGTCACCGAGACGACCGGCCGCGCCGGCTGGACCGGCCTCGTGGCCGCGGCGGCATTCGTGCCGGCGGCGTTCGTCGGACCCTTCGGCGGTGCGCTCGCGGATCGCATCCCGCGCCGCACGCTGCTGCTCTGCACCACGACCGCGCAGACGGGCTTCGCCGCACTGCTCACGCTCCTTGCCGTGCTGGGCACACCCGCCCCCGGTGTCGTCACGCTGATCGTGTTCGCCGCCGGTTGCGCGCAGGCGCTCGGCTTTCCCTCGTACACGGCCTTGCTGCCCGACCTCGTTCCGGAGGAGGATCTCGTCGGGGCGGTCGCGCTGTCGTCGGCGCAGTGGAACCTCGGACGCGTGATCGGTCCCGCGCTGGCCGGCATTGTGATCAGCGTCGGCGGTTATCAGTGGGCATTCGGCATCAACACTGTGAGCTTCCTGGCTGTCATCGCGGTGCTGTTGTGGATTCGGCTTCCCCGTCCGGTCCCGCACGGTGGTGAGTCGATCCTGCGGTCGATCCGCGACGGCCTGCGCTTCGTGCGCCGAGAACCGGGCCTGCGCGTCGTGGTCGGTTACATGGCGGTCAATTCACTGTTCGCCGCGCCGTTCATCGCGCTCGTGCCGTACATGGCGATCAGAGTGCTGCACGAAGGCAAGACGGGCACGTCCGCGCTCGTGACCGCGCAAGGTGTGGGCGCGGTGCTCATGGCGCTGTTGCTGGGCACGCTCGCGCACCGGTTCGGCTCTCGCAGGGTGTTGCTCAGCGTGTTGTGGGGGCTGCCGCCTGCGCTCGTGCTCTATGCCGCCGCGCCCACGCTCGCCGTCTCGGTCGTCACGATCTTCTTCGTCGGCTTCCTGTACCTCGGTGCGCTCTCGAGCTTCCTGAGCATTGCCCAACTCCGCGCGCCCGCCGCCGTGCGGGGACGGGTCATGAGCGTCATGTTGATCATGCTCGGAACGCTGTACCCGTTGGGGAGCATCCTCCAGGGCGCGATCGCGGATCAGATCGGGCTGCGGGTCACGATGGCGGGCGCAGCGGCGCTGATGTTCGCGATCCTCGTGATCAACCGCATCGTCAATCCGCGGTTCGCCGACGCGCTCGAGATACCCAAGTCCGCGGCCGGCACACCCGGAGGCGAAACAGAGCCTCCGACCGAGCTCATCGAGGAGATCCAAACCCTCTAAGGTCCGCCCCGAACGGTAATTCACCCACGATCAGGAGCACGCCTATGACCGCAGCGGTTGTCGAACGGGAAGACCGAGGACGCATTGCCATCCTCACGCTCAACCGCCCGGAGGCGCGCAACGCGGTCAATCTCGATGTTGCGACCGCAATGGAGGCCGCGCTCGACGCGATCGAAGGCGAACCCGACGTGCAAGCCGTGGTGATCACGGGTGCGGGTGACGTCTTCAGCGCGGGCGCCGACTTGAAGATGGTGGCGCGCGGCGAAGGCCTGCAGGCCACGACGAAGCGCGGCGGCTTCGCCGGATTGGTCACCCGTGACTTCCCCAAGCCGCTCATCGCGGCGGTCAACGGTCCCGCGCTCGCGGGTGGGTTCGAGATCGTGCTGGCGTGCGACCTGGTTGTGGCCGCAGCGGACGCGCGCTTCGGGCTGCCCGAGGTGAGCCGTGGCCTGTTCGCCGCGGCCGGTGGGTTGGTCCGGTTGCCGAAGCGGATCCCGCTCGCAACCGCGATGGAGATCGCGATCACGGGTGATCCGATCGACGCCGGGCGTGCGCTCACGCTCGGGCTCGTCAACCGGGTGGTGCCGCGTGCCGAGGTCCTCGACGGCGCAGTCGCGCTTGCCGACCGCATCGCGGCCAACCCGCCGCTCGCGGTGCGCAACGCGCGGCGCATGGTGCGTGAAGCGGGTGAGCTGACCGAGGCGCAGGCCTGGGATCGCAGCCTTGAGCTGGCGCTCGAGGTCTTCAGCGGCGGCGACGCAATCGAGGGTGCGACGGCATTCGCCGAGAAGCGCGCCCCGGTGTGGAAGACCAGCTGAGAACGGCTCGGTGCGGCTTCGACTGCGGGAGTGATCGCTCCTAGAATCGAGGCTCATGCGGACCGGTGCTCCCGAGCGAGCCGAGTCGACCCGGTGGCGGGTCGAGGAGCTGGCGCGCCGGGAAGGGGTCTCGGTCGACACCATCCGCTTCTACCAGAAGCGTCGCCTGGTGCCGCCGCCTGATCGTGAGGGGCGCATCGGGTGGTACGGCACCGAGCACGTCGAGCGTCTGGCTCGCATCCGTGAGCTGCAGCAGCAGGGTTTCTCGCTCGCGATGATCCGGCGCGTCTTCGCCGGCGAGCTCGATCCGACCGACGTCCCGCTCGCGGCGGCCGTGGTCGATGCTCGCGGCAACGGCAACGCCGGCGAGGAGGAGTTCCTGAGCCTCGACGAGCTGGCAGCGCGATCGGGCGTCCCGCCGGCGTTGCTCGACGCGGTCGTGCGCGAACGACTGTTGGTGCCGCGCGTCCACGGCGGCGCGCCACGATTCACCGCATCCGATGTCGCGATCGTGCAGAGCGGCTTAGGCCTGCTGGAGACCGGCTTGCCGCTCCCCGAGCTGCTCGAGCTCGCGCGCCGGCACGACGCAGCGACCCGCGCAGTCGCGGAGCACGCCGTCGCGATGTTCGACGAGCACGTGCGTCAACCGATTCGCGCGTCCGACAAGACCGACGACGAGAAGGCGGAGCAGCTCGTCGAGGCGTTCCGCGTGCTGCTGCCGTCGGTCACCGCGCTCGTCGAGCACCACTTCCGGCGGCTGCTGCTCGAAGTCGCGCAGGAGCACCTGGGCTCAGTCGGCGAGCCGGCCGAGCTGGCCGCCATCGACGCCGAGGCGATCCGCAGGATCGAGTCATGACCGTGCTCGAGCGTCACGAGCGTCGCGACCACACACTTCCCCGTGGTGACCAGAAGGCAGCGGTTGTCGAGGCGATGTTCGACCGGGTCGCGCCACGGTACGACCGCCTCAACCGCATCATCTCGCTCGGCCTCGATCGCCGGTGGCGCCGCCGCACGGTGCGGGCGTTGCACCTGCCCGCAGGTTCCACCGTGCTCGACCTCGCGTGCGGCACCGGCGACCTCTGCAACGATCTCGTCACTGCCGGGCACCGGCCGATCGGAGTCGATTTCTCCGCCGGCATGCTGGCAAACGCGCACACCGACGCGTCATTACTGCGCGCGGACGCAACCCGCTTGCCGGTGCCGTCACGATCGGTCGACGGGATCGTGTGCGGCTTCGCGCTCCGCAACTTCGTCTCAC
Organism: Acidimicrobiia bacterium; assembly: GCA_036386195.1. GTDB lineage: Bacteria > Actinomycetota > Acidimicrobiia > IMCC26256 > JBBRZM01 > JBBRZM01. The sequence goes on from DASVIY010000246.1 coordinate 5,245, forward strand.
TCGACGAGTTCTTCCACGAGTGCGCCCGCGTGCTCCGGCCCGCCGGACGGATGGTGTCACTCGACGCGGCCGAGCCGACCAACGCGGTGATCAGGGCAGGCAACCACGTGTGGTTCCGAGGCATCGTGCCGTGGATCGGCGCGCGCCTGTCGTCCGACGCCGACGCGTACCGGTATCTCCCGCAGTCCACCGCATACCTCCCGCCGCCGGGTGAGCTGGTCGCGCTCATCGAAGGCTGCGGCTTCACCGCCGTGCACCGCACGCCGATGCTGGGCGGGTCCGTCCAACTTCTCAGCGGCACGATCCGATGACCAGCACCGCAACCATTGCCGAAGGCCTGTGTGCCCGCACCCGGGAGGTCGAGCCGCCGGCCGATCTGATCTCGCTGTTGTCATCGGATGGGTTCGCGTGGCTGCACGACGGCATCGGGTTCGTCACCGCAGGCGTGGTGGCCAGAGTTGCTCCCGACTTGGCCGCGAAGACGCTCGCCGCGATCGAGCACGACGATGCATCCGGGCTCTCGGGCGCCGGAGTCCGTGCTGTCGGCGCGTTGCCGTTCCGCGGCGCGGCGGACGGCGACCTGATCATCCCGGCCCGCATCACCGGCCTCGACGCGGGCGGGCGCGCGTGGGAGACGGTGCTCGCGCCGGCCGCGCACCACTCGGCGCTCCGTCTTCCGCACCCGACGCGGTTCACCTTGCGAGCGCGGCCGACGCGCACGGCGTGGCGTGCTTCCGTCGAACGTGCCCTCGCGATGATCCACAGCGGCGAGCTGGTCAAGGTGGTGCTCGCCCGCAAGGTCACGATCGACACCGACGAGCCCCTCGACATCCGCAGGCTGGCGGCGCACCTGCTCGGCGCCCAGTCGGGTTGCTTCGTCTACTCCCATGCCGGGCTCGTCGGCGCTTCCCCGGAGCTGCTCGTGCGGCGCGTCGGCGCGCGCGTGACATCCCGACCGATGGCCGGCACTGTCATTCGCGATGGCGACGCGGCACACGACGCGCTCGCTGCCGACACACTCAGCCGTTCCACGAAGGATGCGCTCGAACATCGCCCGGTCGTCGACGCGGTTGTAGCCGCCCTACGCGAATCCTGTGACGACGTGATCGCCGAGCCGCACCCACAAGTCGTTCCCCTCGCCAACGTGGCGCATCTGGCGACGACGATCACCGCCCGCGTCGAGCTCACGGGTGCATCTGCTGCCGAGATCGCGTGCGCGTTGCATCCGACGCCGGCCGTCGGCGGCACCCCGCGTGGCACAGCGCTCGACGCCATTGCCGACCTCGAGGCCTTTAACCGCGACCGGTACGCGGGTCCCGTGGGCTGGGTCGATGCAGACGGCGACGGCGAGTGGGCCGTCGCGCTCCGGTGTGGTGAGATCGACGGCCACACGGCGCAGCTCTTCGCAGGTGCCGGGATCGTCGAGGGCTCGGAGCCCGACGCCGAGTGGGCCGAGACCCAGGCCAAGCTCGAGCCCATGCTCGACGCGGTTCTGCACCCCGGTCTCTAGGCGCGGTCGATCGCGCCGGCGACGGCACGCCACACCTCGTCGTGACGGGCCACGTTGGCAGCCCGATCGGTGCGAACCAACACCACCTTCACGCCGCCCGCGCGCGTCGCGGTTTCGAGCGCGGCGGTGAGGAACATCGCCTTCTCGACGCGTTGCACAGTGAGACCGTGCAACTGAGCGAGCGCGCCGATGTCGACCGGTTGTGGCGTGGCGAAGAGGGACTCGAAGTGCTCCGGGAGCTTGGCTTGCGGAAGAAACGAGAAGATCCCACCGCCGGCGTTGTCGACGACCACAAACACGGCGTCGATGCCGCGCCCCGCCGCGCCCAGCAGACCGTTGGCATCGTGCAGGAAGCACAGATCACCGCACAGCGCAACGACCGGCGGATCGCTCGACTCGCGAGCGGCGGCGATGCCGAGGACCGTCGAGACGAAGCCGTCGATGCCGCTCACGCCGCGGTTGGCCGCGAAGCGGATGTCGCGGCGCGCGGCGGCGAACGACTCGACGTCGCGTACCGGCATGCTGGACGCGACCACGAGCGTGGAGAGCGGCGGCAGCGCGCCGACGACATCACGCGCGATCCGTCCCTCGAACGGCTCGGACTGCTCGTCGTCGAGCATCGTGTCGATCACGCGCCGGGCGACACGCTCGGCGTCGAGCCACCCATCGCGCCAGAGCGACGCGGGCGTGCCGCTGAGGGAGTGGGTCGCGGCGTCGAGGAGCGGGTCGGCCTCGACGGCGAGCACTTCGGTCGCGGCGTGCGAGGGGTCGCGCCAGGCGTGTTCGGGATCGACGACGATCTGTGGCACGCGGTGGGCGTCGAGCCACGCGTTGAGCGCGCGGCCCGTTGGCGGTGCGCCGAGGCGCACGGCGACCTGGGGACGATGAGCAGCCGCGAACCGTTCGTCGCGCAGGAGCGCGTCGTAGGTGGAGATCGATTCCGGGTCCGTTCGCAGGTTGGAGAGCGGATCCGCGAGCACCGGCCAACCCGCGGCCCGCGCGAATCGTTCGACCACGTCGGTTGACGCGTGGCCACCCCACCCGGCGACGACCACGCCGTTGGGCGTCGCCGCGACACGCGCCGCCAGACGCCCGACTGTCTCGTCGTCGGCCAGTGCCGGCGCCCGCGTCACCCGTGTCCACGGTTGACCGTCAGCGCGGCCGGGCGCGTCAACCAGCGCGTCGCCGGTCGGCACCAACGGCTCGCGAAAAGCGAGGTTGACGTGCACGGGACCGGCCGGCCGTCCGGCTGCTTCGGCGGCGGCCCGCGCTGCCAGCGCCCGCCACGACGCGCCCACCCCGGCACGATCGGTCGGGGTCTCGACATCCACGAACCACCGCACCGCATCGCCGTAGAGCCTCACCTGATCGATGGTCTGACCGGCACCGCTGTGGCGGAGCTCGGGCGGCCTGTCCGCGGTGCAGACGAGCAGCGGGGTGCGCGAGTGATGTGCCTCGAGCACGGCGGGATGGAAGTTCGCCGCCGCCGTACCCGAGGTGCACAGCACGACCGCCGGCCGGCCCGTGGCCTTGCCGAGACCGAGCGCGAAGAACGCCGCCGAGCGCTCGTCGAGGTGCACGTGGAGCCGCACGCGGCCGTCGTTCGCGAGCGCGAGCGCAAGCGGGGTCGAGCGCGACCCGGGCGAGATCGCGGCGTCGGTGACGCCGGCGCGCACCCACTCGTCGACGAGCGTGCGCGCAAACCCGGTCGCGGCGTCACGAGTCATGTCAGGATGCCCACATGCGAGTGGTCCTGGTCCACGGATTCACGCAGACCGCACGATCGTGGGACCCCGTCGTGCGTCAGCTCCCGGCCGACGTCGAGCCGTTGGCATTCGAGGTTCCGGTCGGCCTCGATTTCGTGGCGACGGCCGCTGCGCTCGGCCAGGCCGGCGGTCGGGCTGCTTACGTGGGGTACTCGATGGGGGGTCGGCTGTGTCTCCAGCTCGCGCTCGACCGGCCGGATCTGGTCGAGCGCCTGATCCTCATCAGCGCGTCGGCCGGGCTCGATGACCCAGACGCGCGCGCGGCGCGTCGCGTCACCGACGAGCAACTCGCGCAGGAGATCGAGCGCGACGGCGTCGACGCGTTTCTGTTGCGCTGGCTCGCGCAGCCCTTGTTTGCATCGCTCACGGTCGAGGACGCCGACCTCGATGATCGGGCGCGACACACGGCGGCCGACCTTGCCACCACCCTGCGCACGTTGGGCGCCGGCGTGCAGGAGCCGTTGTGGGACCGGCTCGCCAAGCTGGCCATGCCCGTGTGGATCGTCGCCGGCAACCGTGATCCGAAGTTCATGGAGCTGGGCCGGCGCATGTACGACCTGATCCCCGGCGCGGAGCTCGCGGTGGTACAGGGCGCGGGTCACGCCGCGCATCTCGAGCATCCGGAAGCGATCGCGTCGGTGATCGCCGAGGTGGTTCACGGCTCGGTGACCTCGTAGCGGGCAATCAGCTCGACCACGGGGGTGGGGCGGCGCACCGCGAGCACGCCGTCGACGGGCACGAGCGGATCCGCCACGACGTCGCCCGCGAGCAGCGCCGCCGTGCCGAGCCCGCAGGCGAACGGGAGCTCGGGAAGTGCGGCCGCGAGCGCGAGCCCCGCCGCGAGGCCGACCGAAGTCTCCAGCATCGACGTGACGATCGCGGGCACGCCGGCCGCGCCGGCCACGGCGAGCGCCGCTCGCACGCCACCCAGCGGCTGCACTTTGAGCACGACGACATCGGCAACCTCGAGACGCGCGACGTCACGCGCGTCGTCGAGTGAACGCAGCGACTCATCGACGGCAATCGGTACCGTGACCTTGCGCCGCACACGGGCGAGGTCGTCGAGCGTCGCCACGGGTTGCTCGATCAGCTCGACGTCGTAGCGATCGAGCCGTTCGATGACGTCGACGGCGGTGTCGACGTCCCATGCGCCATTCGCGTCGACACGGATCGCGACGGTCGGGCCGACGATGTCACGCAGCTCCGCCACGCGTTCGACATCATGCCGTGCGTCGACCTTCAGCTTCACGCTCGAGAAACCGGCCAACGACGCGCCGTCGATGGGGCCGTCGGGAACGAGCGCGTTGACCGGCACGGTGTCACGCACCGCAGGCGGCCAGCCTTCGCAGGCCGCTTCCTCCGCCGCGCGGCGTGCCAAACCCGGGTCACATGGATAGCCGGGCAAGGGCGAGCACTCGCCCCAGCCGGCGGGTCCGCTGAGTAACGTGATGTCACGATAGGTCACGCCGCGAACCGGCCCGACCAGCGGGATGCGCAGCCGGTGCTCGCTCACGAGATCACCAACCCGAACGCCACGACGACTGCGAGCACGAGCTCCAGCCGGGACGTGCCGACGAGCGCGCCGATGAGCGATGGCGGATCGCTGCGGGTCAACACGAGTCGCACCGGCGTGACCGCCAACGGGATCGCGGCCAATCCGAGCAGGGCCCACGGCGCGCTGAACGCGGCACCGACGACGGTGACGAACGCGCCGATCACGCACGCGGCGAACAGCTTTCGGGCCGCCGGTGCACCGACTCGAACCGCGAGCGTGTGCTTGCCCGCGACGCGGTCGGCCTCGACGTCGCGCACGTTGTTGGCCAGCAGAATCGCGCAGGCGAGCAGTCCCATCGACGCGGCCGCCCACCAGGCCGTCGCGGGCACGCGCGCGAACTGCACATAAGCCGAGCCGACCGTGGCCACGAACCCGAAGAAGACCAGCACCGCCAGCTCGCCGAATCCCGCGTAGCCGTACGGCTTCGGCCCACCGGTGTAGAAGACCGCGGCCGCGATCGCCGCAACACCCACAACCAACAACCACAAGTTGACGAGGATGGCGAGCGCGAGGCCGGCCACCGCAGCCACCAACATCGCGAGCGCGGCCGCGTTGCGCACGGCGCTCGGCGCCGCAACGCCCGACGCCGTCAACCGGAGTGGCCCCTTGCGGTCGACGTCGGTGCCACGCACGCCGTCCGAATAGTCGTTCGCATAGTTGACGCCGACCTGGAGCCCAAGCGCGACAACGAGCGCGAGCGCGGCGCGTCCCCATCGGATGTCACCCGCGGCACCGTCTGCGGCCGCCGTGCCGACGATCACCGGTGCGATCGCGGCGCCCAACGTGCGCGGCCGAGCCCCCGCCACCCATTGGCTTGCGGTGGTCACGCGCAGTCGCCGCCCGCAGCGAACGATGAGCCCCCAACTCGAACTGGCCCGCGTTTGCTCAAGAAATACCGAAGTGATCGCGGGCCAGTTCGTGGGATGGGGGTATCCCCGCCCGCAGCGAGCGCGACCAAGGTCACGGCCTCTTGGGATACTTGTCGAAGTCGGGACGGCGCTTCTCGAGGTAGGCGTTCTTGCCTTCCTGGGCTTCCTCGCTCATGTAATAGAGAAGGGTCGCGTCACCCGCGAGCTGTTGGATGCCGGCGAGGCCGTCGTCCACGGCGTTGAGCGACGCCTTCAGCATGCGCATCGCGAGCGGGCTCATCTCGAGCATCTTGCGGCACCAGCGGACCGTCTCGATCTCGAGGTCGTCGAGCGGTACCACCGTGTTGACGAGCCCCATGTCGAGCGCGGCCTTCGCGTCGTACTGCTCGCAGAGGAACCAGATCTCGCGCGCCTTCTTCTGGCCGACCATGCGGGCGAGCAGGCCGGCGCCATACCCCCCGTCGAACGAGCCGACCTTGGGACCGGTCTGGCCGAACCGCGCGTTGTCGGCCGCGACCGTGAGGTCGCACACCACGTGCAAGACGTGACCGCCGCCGATCGCGTAGCCCGCGACCATCGCGACGACCGGTTTCGGGAGGCGCCGGATCTGCACTTGAAGATCGAGCACGTTGAGGCGCCCGGTGCCATCGTCATCGACATATCCGTCGTCGCCCCGGATTCGTTGGTCGCCACCCGAGCAAAACGCGTCGGGCCCTTCGCCGGTGAGGATGATGACGCCGATGTCGCGATCGTTTCGCGCCCGCTCGAACGCGTCCCGCAACTCGAACAGCGTGCGCGGACGAAATGCGTTCCGCACCTCGGGCCGGTTGATCGTGAGCTTGGCGATGCCGTCGGCGGTCTCGTAACGGATGTCGCCGTAGTCGCCGTCGGGCTTCCACTCGGCGCCGGCGGTGATCGAACGCCCGACCGCGATGTCTCGACCCGGTGCCTCCCCGCCTGCGGGCTTGTCGGTCATATGCCATCCTCGACTCTTGGAGCGATCACTCCTACGGACGCTACGGTAGCGCCGCATGGCCGGGGCCAAGCAAGCGGAGTTGCTCGCCATCCGCCTGCCCGCGGAGCAGGCGGCCGGCGCAGTGCTCGACGCGTGGACCCGCCGGCAACCTGTCGCCGTGCTCGATCCGAACGCACCCGATGCCGCCACCGCTCATGCACGTGCGGCGCTCCGGCTCGACGCGCCGGTCGATCCGTCGGTCGCAGCCGTCGTCGTCACGTCCGGCACGACCGCGCAACCCAAGGCGGTCGAGCTCACATGGGCCGGGCTCGAGTGCATGGCGAGCGGCTTCTCCGCCGCGATCGGCGCCGACCCCGCGACCGATCGCTGGCTCGTGTGCCTGCCGGTGCATCACGTCGCCGGACTGGCGATCCTGGCGCGCGCGTGGGTGAGCGGCGTGCCCGTGACCGCACACAGCGGCTTCGACATCGACCGTGTCGCCGACGCGCCCGAGAAGAGCGGCGCGACGCTTGTGTCGCTCGTGCCGACCATGCTGAAGCGCTTGCTCGACGCGGAGCCCGACACGCTCGCGCGGTTCCGTTGCGTGGTCCTCGGCGGTGCGCGCACGCCCACTGCATTGCGTCGCCGCGCCGTCGATACCGGAGCGGCGTTCTTCGATGCGTACGGGCTGAGCGAGACCTGGGGCGGATGCGTGATCAACGGCCGGGCAATCACGGGCGTCGACGCGCGGCTCGATGACTCCGGCGGAATCATCGTGCGGGGCCCCGTCGTGATGCGCGGGTACCGCGGTGATCCCGACGCGACCACCGCGGCCTTTACCGCGGACGGCTGGCTGCGCACAGGTGACGCCGGCGTGCTCGATGACGACGGCCGCATCGTCGTCGTTGATCGGGCGCGTGACCTCATCATCACCGGAGGCGTCAACGTGAGCCCGACGGCAGTCGAGGAGGTGCTCATCCGGCATCCCGCGATCCTCGATGTGTGCGTGGTCGGCGTGCCCGACGACGAGTGGGGACAACGGGTCGTGGCCCACGTCGTCGCGCAACCCGCAAGCGCCCCGCCCACGCTCGACGAGTTGCGTGCGTTCGCAGCCCACGACCTCAGCGCCGCGCAGCTTCCGCGCGAAGTGCGCGCACGCACCGAGATTCCGCGCAGCTCGAGCGGCAAAGCGCTCCGCCGGCTGGTGACGTGAGCCGTTGCCCGCTGCTCAGTCGGGGATCGTGAACACGTTCATGAGCCCGGTCACCTCGAACACTCGTTTCGTGGCGGGTTGCAGGGATCGCACGATCAAGGCGCCCGAGCGGTCGCGGATGTGCTTCAGCGCGCCCACCAACACGCCGAGGCCGGACGAGTCGATGAAGTCCATGCCGGACGCGTCGACGATCACGTTGGTGATGCCCCGATCGATCAAGGAGTACAACGCGTCGCGCAGCTCCGGCGAGTTCGCAACGTCGACTTCACCGGTGATGGAGAGTGTGGCGCTCGTGTCATCGTCGTTCGACACGACGAACTGCGGGCCGAACGGGTCGGACGATTCGCTGAGCGACATCGATGCTCCGTTCCTCGGGCGCCAAAGACACTTGCGTCGCAGCGTGTAGCCCGCGAATCGTACCGACCCGACCGGTGACCGTCAGATCGCCGGGGTCAGCGCGAGCTCGAACCACACCTTCTTGCCCTTGCGAAGCGACACGCTGCCCCAGCGGTCTGCGAGCGCGCTGACGATGCTCAGGCCTCGCCCCTCGGGGCATTCGACGTCGGGAGCGTTCATCTCGACTGTCCCACATCCGGTGTCTTTGACCTCGACCCGGAGGCAGTCAGCCCGGCGCCGCACGGTGAGCTCGGATTCGCTGGCCTCGTGGAGGTAGGCGTTCGTCACCAGCTCGCTGGTCAGCAGGACCGCGGTCTCGATGACCGGAGGCGCGACCTGCCACCGCTGCAACGCGGCGCCCACGAAACGGCGGGCCACCCCCGCGCTCGGCGCAGCTGACGGAAGGACGGTCGAGATCACCCGTTGCGCAGCCGGCGACGTACGGCTGCGCGGCTCGTCACGCGTGCTCATGCCTTCGCGCCCGCCGTTTCGCGAAGCATCGCCAGGCTGCGCACCAACAAACGGGAGACGTGCATCTGACTGATCCCGACCTTGTCCGCGATCTCTGACTGCGTGAGCCCCTCGAAATAGCGGAGATAGACGATCTGCTGCTCACGCTCGGGCAGCGCCTCGAGCAATCCCGCGAGCTCGAGCCGCCGGTCGACGCGCTCGAGCTCCTCGTCATCGCCGCCGAGACGCTGCAAGAGGCCCGGCCCGGCCTCGTTCTGCGTCGCGCTGTCGAGCGATGCCAAGCGGTACGAACCGCCGGCCTCCATCGCTTCGAGGACATCCTCCTCGGAACAACCGGCCCGCACCGCGATCTCGGCCGGGCGGGGCGACCGGCCGAGCTCCTGGCTCAGGCCGCCGACGACCGCGGCCAGCTGGACATGGAGCTCCTGCACGCGGCGCGGCACCCGCACTGCCCATCCCTTGTCGCGAAAGTGCCGCTTGAGCTCGCCGACGATCGTTGGTGTCGCGAACGTCGAGAACTGGAGCCCACGATCGGGATCGAAGCGCTCGACCGCCTTGAACAGGCCGACGAGCGCAACCTGCACGAGGTCGTCGAAGCTCTCACCGCGATTCGCGAACCGGCGCGCCAGAAATCGGGCCAACGCCACGTGGCCCTCGACCAGGTCGTCTCGTAACCGTCGGTCGCCGGTGCGCCGGTACTCCGCGAACCGACGTGAGAGCTCCGCACGGTCGTCGCGAAGCTCGCCGTTCATCGCCGTCACGGCGTTCTCGAATGACGCTTGGTGAGCTCGAAGATCACCTCTCGATCCCGGTCGAGCAGCTCGAAGGAGTCGGTGACACGACCGAGGATCAGCTGCGACCACCAGCTCAGCGAATGGCCGGTGCCGCCGGCGCGCTGCATCGCCGAGCCTCGGACCTTGACGTCACTGCCGCAAACGGTGTAACCGAGGAGCAACGGGTCGTCTGTCACTTGCATCAGCACGTGCGTCAGCTCGTCGACCGCGATCCGCAGGTCGGCGGTCTCCTCGAAGTCGAACCCGGCGCGCTCGGCCGCGTCGGCAGCAACCAACCGAACGGTGCGCAGGTGCTCCGCCGTCGCGGGGACCATCAATCGAAGTGCCCGTTCCCGCGCCTCGACCTGTGTCACGCGGCTCCTCCATTCAGCCCGGTGGCGAACGTACCCACGTCACTGCCGAACCACTCGCGGGGACACGCCGGTGCGGCGCAGCCGCGAAGAATGCGGCATGCTTGCGAATGAACCTCCAGAACGAATCACCACAAGGAGCGTGGAATGCCCGAGCCGGTCGACGTCATTCGGCTCTCGATCCCGGGCACGCCCGATTTCCTGCGAGTTGCTCGGCTCATGGCCGCTGATGTCGGGAGCCGGGCGGGCTTCACTTACGAGGAGGTCGAGGATCTCCGCATCGCAGTCGACGAGCTCTGCTTCGCGTTGACCGGGCACGACGGCATCGAGGCGCTCACGCTGACGTTCTTGGTGGGAGACCGCGCCGTCACCGTCGAGGGCGAGGGTTCGCCCGGCCGGGCCCACGGTGAGCAGAGCGAGCTCTCCAAGACGATCGTTGCGGCGGTCTCGGACGAGCACGAGATCCGAATCGCCGACGACGCCGCGTTCTTCCGCCTCGTCAAGCGCACGACGGTGGATCGCTGAGATGGCCCACCCAGGCAGCACCTCCGTCGGGGTCGACGAGATGTTCGTCGAATATCGCCGCACCGGTGATCGGGGCCTGCGCAACCGCCTCATCGAAGCCAACGCAGGGCTCGCCGAGACACTCGCGCGACGGTACGCGTCGCGTGGTGACCGCCGCGAGGACCTCGTGCAGGTCGCAATGCTCGGCTTGCTCAAGTCGGTCGAGCGTTTCGAGCCCGAGCGCGGCCTCGCGTTCTCGACCTTCGCCACACCCACGATCCTCGGCGAGCTGAAACGCCACTTCCGTGATTCGCGGTGGGCGTTGCGCGTGCCCCGGCGCGTTCAGGAGCGGCTTCTGGAGGTGCAATCGAGCCTCGGTCCCCTTACGCAGGAGCTCGGGCGCTCGCCGACGATCGCCGAGATCGCACGCGAAGCTCACACTGACGACGAGATGGTCATCGAGGCACTCGACGCCGGGCAGGCCCTCGCCCCCGCGTCGCTCGACGCGGGCACCGACGCCGATCTCCAGCCACTCGACGCGTTCGAGATCACGCATGCCGAGAACCGCATCGTCGTCTCCGCGCTCCTTGATCAACTTCCCGCACGGGAGCGCACGTTGATCCAGCTGCGGTTCTTCGAGGGCCTGAGCCAGTCGAAGATCGGCGAGCGCCTCGGAATCAGCCAGATGCAGGTTTCCCGGCTCTTGAACCGCACCCTCGTGCTCCTGCGCGAGTCACTCGGCGAAAACTAGAAGTAGCTCCCGC
>DASVIY010000247.1:0-8004 GCA_036386195.1 Acidimicrobiia bacterium
AGTACCGATCGCGCGTATGAGCTCGGACGTAAGCGCGTTGCGCGCCTGCGGTCGATCGAGCCGCGCGATGAGGACCGCGCCTCGCTGCTCGCGTGCGAGCGGCGCGGCATCGGTCATCCCTTGTAGTCCGTCGTCGCGGCGAGCTCGGCCGCGCTCTTCATCAGGTCGAGCACGACAGGGCCGAACGCCTGCAGCTTCTCGTCGTCGCCGGCACGCTGGTAGCCCTGCTCGAGCACTACAGCGAGCTTCCACTTGGCGAGGATCACGTAGTAGTCGATGTCGTCGACTTGCCGACCCGACACCTCGGCGTAGTGCGCGATCACCTCGTCGCGCGACGGCATCCTCAGCATGTCGACATAGCTCGATCCGGCGGCGTCGGGAGCGTTGGTGTCCTCGGGCCAGCCCTGCACCGTCCAGCCCAGGTCGAGCTTCGGGTCGCCGACGGTTCCCATCTCCCAGTCGACGATCGCCGCGAGCCGCGCCGGCGCACCGTGGTGGTACATCACGTTGGCGAACTGGTAGTCGCCGTGCATGAGGCCGGGGATGAAGTCGATCGGGCTGTGTGCCCGCAGCCACGCCGCCGCTTCGTCGAAACCGGGCAGGTCACGGCCTTTGATGCGCTCCAGGAACGCGGTCCACCGATCGACCTGACGTTCGTGGAAGCCGTCGGGGCGGCCGAGGTCGTGCAGGCCCTTTGCTCGCCAGTCGACTTTCGACAGCAGCGCGATGCCTTCGACCAGTTGATACGCGAGACCCTGACGCGCATCGAAGTCGGTGTCGAACGGGGCCGGCCAGCCGTCGGTGAGCCCCATTGGGGACCAACCGTCGACGAAACCCATCAAGTAGAAGGTGCGACCCAGCACAGAGGGGTCGGTGCACAGCGCGACCGCTCCCGTGTGAGGAACGTCGGTGCCGTCCAGTGCCTCGGTAATGCGCCACTCGCGCACGATGCCGTCGTCGCGGGAGGCCGGTGCGGACGAAGGCGGGACGCGCATCGCGCAGTGCAAGTCGCCCCGCCGGAGCTCGTAGATCTCGTTCTGTGACCCGCCCGAGATGTAACGCTGCTCGATCGCTTCGCCTCTGCCGGGCAGCTCGACCTGGTCCATCCATGCGCCGAGGCGCTCGACATCGATCACAGGGCTCACAGGTTCCCCACCTCGTGCTCCAAGTACTCGGCCAGCTTTACGCGCGCCGCTTCGCGCCGCTTCGGAATGTGCTCTGTAGGCCACATGTCGTCACTCGGCCGGTAGTTGCGGAGCAGCTGACGCGCGACCGTGACCTTGTGCACCTCGGTCGGTCCGTCGGCGAGACCCATCACGCCGGCGCCGAGGATCATCGAGAAGAACGGCATCTCGTTACTCACACCGAGCGCACCGTGAACCTGCATGGCGCGCCACGCGATGTCGTGCAACACCGTCGGCATGACGACCTTCGCAGTGGCGATGTCCTTGCGCACTTTGCGGTAGTCGTTGTGTTTGTCGATCGACCATGCGACGTAGAGCACGAACAAGCGGAACTGGACCAGCTGCGCGTACGAGTCGGCGATATAGCCCTGCACGAACTGCTTGTCGGCGAGGATGCTGCCCTGCGTGGTACGGCTGAGTGCACGTTCGCACATCATGTCGAGGGCCGTTTGCGCCATGCCGATCGTGCGCATGGCGTGGTGGATCCGCCCGCCACCGAGTCTCGTCTGCGCGATCGCGAATGCTTGGCCCTCGCCGCCGAGCAGCGCGTCTGCAGGCACGCGCACGTTGTCGTAATGGATCAGCGCGTGCGAGCCTTCGTCTGGGGGCTCGCCGGCGAGACCGACGTTGCGAACGATGTTGATGCCCGGTGTGTCGGCGGGCACGAGGAACATCGACATGCCTTGGTACGCGCTGATCTCCGGGTTCGTCACCGCCATGACGATGAGGAACGACGCGGTCCGCGCGTTGGACGAAAAGAACTTCCAACCGTTGATGACCCACTCGTCGCCGTCACGCTCGGCGCGGGTCGTGAACATCGTCGGGTCGGCGCCGGCGTGCGGTTCGGTCATCGAGTAACAGGAGAACATCTCGCCCTCGAGTAACGGCCGCAGATACCGCTCCTTCTGCTCAGGCGTGCCGTAGTGGGCGATGATCTCTGCGTTGCCCGTGTCGGGGGCCTGGCAACCGAAGACGATCGGCGCCCAGGACGACCGCCCGAGGATCTCGTTCAAGAGCGCGAGCTTCAGCTGCCCGTACCCTTGACCGCCGAGCTCCGGCCCGAGATGGGTCGCCCAGAGGCCTCGCCGGCGTACCTCGTCTTTCAACGGGTCGATCGCTCGCCGACGCGTCTCGTCGAGCGGGGTGAACTCGAGGCCGCGCCAGACGAGGTCGAGCGGTTCGATCTCGTCGCGTACGAACGCGTCCGCCCAGTCGAGCTGCGCTTGGAACTCGGGTTCCGTTTCGAAGTCCCACGCCATGCGGGCCCCTTTCGCCGGTGTGTAAGAATATGATTCTGATGTCACAGAACGCAATTCTTCCCGATCCGCAGGACCGGTGGGTCGGGGACGTGGCCGGCGTGATCGCGCAGCGTGGGGTCGCCAAGCGCGAGGAACAGTACGCGAGCGAAGTCCGGCGGCTGCTCGACGCGGGCCTCGAAGTGATGCGCGCCTGCGGAACGGCATCCAGCCCGCGCGTCGCCGACATCGTCGCGGCCGCCGGTCTTTCGAACGACGCGTTCTACCGCCACTTCGCGTCGAAGGAAGCGCTTGTGGCCGCGATCCTCGAGGACGGCTCAGTCCGCCTTGCGAGTTACCTCCGTCACCAGATGGAGAAGGCGTCAACGCCCGGGGAACAGGTGCGGCGCTGGGTCGAGGGCGTGATGGCGCAAGCCACCGACGACGACGTAGCGGCGACGACGCGCGCCGTGCTGTGGAACGGCGGATCACTCAGCGAGCGTGCCGGCGCCCACCGCTTGTCTCCAGCGGCGTCGCTCGCGACACTGCTGGACGAACCGTTCGAACAGTTGGGCAGTGCCGATCCGCGGGCCGATGCCACGCTGGTGGCCCACGCCGTGGTGGGTCTGTTGTCCGACTTCTTGTGGCAGCGGGCGCGGCCCACCCGCGCACAGATCGATCACCTCGTCGACTTCTGCCGGGCCGCGTCGGCCTGAGCGTGATGATGACTTCGGACCCTGTACGTCCGCCGCCCGACATGGCACGGTTGACCCCATGATCTCCGGCTACGTCCATCCCGATTTCGGAGCGGTCACCGCGACGCTGCGCAAGATCGTCACCCACCGCATGGGTGGGGGCGGAGCGGTCGCGGTCTACCACCGTGGTGAGCCGGTGGTCGACGCGTGGGCCGGTACCCGCGACCCACAGGGCACGCCGTGGGACCGTGAGACGGTCGCCATGAGCTTCTCGACGACCAAGGGCGTCGTGGCGACCGCGCTGCACCGCCTCGTCGACAAGGGCCTCGTCGACTACGACGAACCCGTCGCCACGTACTGGCCGGAGTTCGCGGCGAATGGCAAGGACGCGATCACGGTTCGGCATCTCCTGTCGCACTCCGCGGGGCTGCACCGGCTGCGCGGCGTGATCGACGACGCGCACCTCATGCTCGATTGGGAGCACATCACCGCCGCGCTCGCCGCCGAGGCCCCCGCCTGGGGGCCCGGAACGCGCTTCGGGTACCACGGCCTCACCTACGGGTTCCTCGTCGGTGAGGTGATCCGCCGAGTGGCGGGCACGACGGTGAACGAGGTGGTTCAGAAAGAGATCGTGGAGCCGCTCGAGCTCGACGGGATGTTCATCGCGACGCCGCCCGACCACCGGCACCGCCTCGCGAAGCTGATCATGTCGGTCGGCGACGTGCAGCGGACCGAGCGCGTCGTGGCGCGCATCGAGCGGATCGCGTGGTTGCGGCCGGCGGTCGAGGCGTTCCTGGTGGTCGCCTTCGACCGGCTCGTCGTCGGCGACCTCATCCACGAGTCGGAGATCCCTTCGCTCAACGGGTGCTTCACGGCCCGGTCACTCGCTCGGATGTACGCCGCGCTCGCGGGCGGGGGTGAGCTCGACGGACAACGATTTCTGTCGCGTGAGACGCTCCGGCGCGCGACCGAAGTGCAGACGACCGCCCGCGACGTGGTCGTCGGCATCCCTATGCGGTGGCGGCTCGGCTACCACGGCGTCGTCACGGCACGCGGCGTTCTTCCCCACGGCTTCGGGCACTTCGGCTTCGGTGGCTCGGGCGCGTGGGCGGATCCCGACCGCAATCTGTCGGTCGCCATGGTCTGCAACCGCGTCGCGGGCACGCCGTTCGCCGACACGCGGATGCTCCGCATCGGTGCGGCTACGGTCCGCTGCGCCGACCGGCGCTGAACGGCCGCGCGGTTCCATCGACCGGGCATCGACGGCCGGATTCCTCACGTCATCGATGGTCCACCTCTCGAGCACCCCGCTCATCCCAAAGTGACGGGCTGTACCATCGGCGGTCGAGGAGATCAACTCGAAATGGATGCCACGGGGACCGCGATGGTCACAGGTGCGAGCCGTGGGCTCGGGCGCGCCATCGCGATCGACCTCGCGCGCGCCGGGTTCGATGTGGTCGCCACCATGCGCGATCCGGGAGCGGGCAAGGGCCTCGCCGCCGAGATCGAGGACGCTGCGGGCACGATCACCGTCGAGCGGCTCGACGTCAAGGATCTGGCGAGCTTCCAGATGCCCGAGGGGCTGCGTGTGCTCGTGAACAACAGCGGTATCGACGGCGACTATCTACCGCTCGAACACACGCCGATAGACCAGTGGCGCGAGGTGTTCGAGACCAACGTGTTCGGATTGGTCGAAGTCACTCGGCGCGCCATTCCCGCGCTCCGCGCCACAGGCGGCGGGGTCGTGTGCTCGATCACGTCGTCGTCGATCACCGTGCCCGTGCCGTTCTTCTCCGTATACCGCGCATCGAAGGCAGCCGTGAGCGCGCTCGACGACACATTGCGCGTCGAGCTCGCACCGTTCGGCATCCGGGTCGTCGAGATCATGCCCGGGCCCATTCAGACCGACATGCTGTTCGCGTCCGAGCGAATAGCCGAAGCAGTCGCCTACGACGACTACCGCGCGATGGCTGAGGCCGCGTACGAAATGCGCATGCGGACCACCGACCAGTACACGCCGGCTGCAACGGCCGCGGCCGCGATCCGGGCTGCGATCCTCGACGACCGCGGACCGATGCGCTACGGATGCGACCCGATGTCGGTCGCGATGATCGACATGTGGCGCCGCTCGTCCGACGAGGAGCTCTTCCGCTCCGTGACCGCGCTGGCGTAGCTCGCGGCGATGATGGTCCATCGGACTCTCTTCTCTTCTCGTTGGCGGTCCGGGCGCTACGCGCCGAGCGAAAGCACCGCGTCGAAGCCCTGGCTCAGGTGGTCGACGAGGACGTCGACATCGGGGACGGCTCCGGCGTCGACGTGCACGCCGATGAACGCAGTGTTGCAATACGACACCAGCGTGACGGTGAGCGCAGTGCCCATCGTGGGGCCGAACCCGTAGAAGCCGGTGACCTCTGCGCCGCCCAGGTACACCGGCACCTGGATGCCGCGGATGTTGGTCGCGGCGAAGTCGCAGTGCTTCATCATCGCGCCCATGTAGCCGGCCATGAGCGGCCCGATGCTGTTGAGCGCGGCGGCGAACGCGCTCGCCAACGGTTGGTCGACGTCGTCGCGCATCTCTGAGATCAGCTCGTGGTACCGGGTCATGTAGCCGGCGAGATCCTCGGTGCCCACCGGTATCTTGATGCGACCGCCCAGCGCGCGGTTGCCGTACGGCGGGTCATCGGGTCGGCGCGTGTTGACGGCGACCGTGGCCCGCAACTCCTGCACCGGCGCGCCGTGCTGCTCGTGGTAACTCGCGAGGCCGGTCGCGACCGCGGTTACGAACGCGTCGTTCACCGTGGCGCCGTGTGCCTTCGCCGCTCGCTTCAGCCGGTCGAGATCGACGTCGAGCGTGGCGAAACGCGACCAGCCGTGCCGGCCCACCATGAGCGGTGACAGCGTCTCGGTCGCCGGCTTCATGAGCCGCCCCTGCGCCCGCACGGTGCGCGCGGCGGTCGCGCCGGTGCGGATCGGATGTCGCAGCGCGTGCGGGCCATTTCGACGCATCGCTGCCGAGACGCCGAAGACGAGGCCCGTCAGGCGGTCGCGGTTGGTCGAGAGTGCGTCGCGAAACAGTTCGCGTTGCGTCATGGGTCCGCCCTCCGGAACCGGCGGTAGCGGACCCAGGTCTCTCGGCTCGGGCGAGAGGTCCATCAGCAGGGGCACAATCGCCAGGAGGCCGACGCCGTCGGCGAGCACGTGGTGGAACTTGATGATCACGACGGCCTTGTCGCCCTCGAGGCCATCGATCACCGTGAACTGCCAGAGCGGGCGGTCATGATCGAGCCCGGACATCGCCGACTGGCCTACGTACTCGAGCACCGCGTCCAACGTCTTGGGCTCCGGTGCCCCGATCCAACGGAGGTGGTACGACAGGTCGAAGTCGGGGTCGACGCACCAACGCGGCGTGGCGAGGCGCAGGGGTGGTGCCAGCAGCCGGTGTCGGAAGCCGGGAGCGCTGCGGCTCATGCGCTCCAAGCGCCCGAGGAGCTGGTCCCGGTCGGGCGTGCCCTGGAGAACGAGCACCGCCGTGATGGTGAGCCGGAGCTGCGGGTCCTTCTCGACCCCCCAGACCACCGCGTCGAAGTCGCTCACGTGGTCGGTCTGGCGCGGCCGGTTCGAGGTGGCGCGTTCCTCGTTCAAGGCGTCGTCCGCCTCAGCGTGCAGCGGCGGTGAGCGCGTCCATCATGGAATCGCACACCCCCTCCGCGGTCGCATGCGACATCTCAGGCTACGGATCGTAGACGGTGCCCGGACAATGTGGTAGCGGGTCAGTTTGATGGAGTCACGACCGACAATCTTCAAGGATCACAGCCATTCAGGACCCCTTCCTGATGAGTGCCTCAGCGATGGCGGCGCCCAGGATCGGCGTACACGTCGCGATCGCGGATGGTGATTGCTGTTCATTGCATCCGGAAGGATCACGCGCGCGCGACCCGGCCGGAGTCGGGCGCGTAAGCCGGCATGTCCGCCGGGCACGCCGAGACTTCGGAGTTCGTCGAGCGCTATCTGCGTCAGACGGAGAGGATCGACACGCCCGCGGTTCCGGGCGCGCCGTAGAGCTGCGTATAGCCGACCTTCGGACCCCCGGGCACCTGCCGGTCGCCCGCTTGACCGCGCAGCTGGAGCACGACCTCGTGCACCTGACGGACGCCCGACGCGCCGATCGGCTCGCCGTTCGCGATGAGCCCGCCATCGGTGTTGACGGGCAGGGAGCCGCCGATCTCGAGCGCGCCGTCAGCCACGAGTGCCTCCTGATCGCCGGCTGCGCAGAAGCCGTTCTCGGCGAGGTGGATCACCTCGGCACCGGCGTCAGTGTCCTGCAGCTGGATCACGTCGACGTCCTCGGGGCCCAGCCCGGCCATCTCGAACGCGACGCGCGAAGCGTCGACCGTCGGACCCACGGTTTCCTCGATCGGGAGCCACGGGCTGTGCACCTCGAACGCGCCGAGTCGGCGAGTCCGCACGGTCGTGGCGCGCAGGTAGATCGGCGTGTCGGTGTAGCGGTGCGCATGCTCGGCGCGACACAGCACCACTGCCGCGGCGCCTTCGTCGGGACTGCAGAACATGTACTGCGTGAGCGGGTAGTTCAGCATCGGCGATTTGAGAATCTCGTCCTCGGAGAGCGGCTTGCGTCGAAACGCGTTCGGGTTCAACGCGCCGTTGCGGAGGTTCTTCGCCGCGACCTTGGCCAAGGTCGCGTGTGAGATCCCGTGGTCGTGCATGTACTTGTTGATCTTCATCCCGAAGAACTTGGTCGTCACGAACTGGCCGACCTCGCCGTACCACGGGGGGCAGGCGTACAGACGCGGATCGGCGCTGAACGCGCCTGGGATGTGCTTGTCCATCCCGACCGCGATGCCGAGGTCACAGTCGCCGAGACGGATCGTG
>DASVIY010000248.1:0-7975 GCA_036386195.1 Acidimicrobiia bacterium
TGGATTCGATGTCGCCACGTTTCCCGGCTCGGAGGACCTCGCTCTCTGCTGGCGTGCTCGGCTCGCAGGCGCACGCGTGCTCGTTGCTCCCGATGCCCGGGTTCGACACCGAGAGGCTTCGGTCAAGCTGGGGGAAACAGACGAGGCGGACCTCGCTGACGTCGCGCGCACCCGCGTCAGGGTGCTGCTGACCTCGTACTCGAAGCGGCGGCTGGCGTGGCTGGTGCCGGTGGGCTTGCTCGTGGCACTCGTCGAAGCGGTGATCTTCGCGTTCACCCGTCGCCGGGCGCAGGCGCGAGCGGTACTGGGCGCATGGTGGTGGAACCTGCGTCACTACCACGAGGTGCGCGAGAGCCGCAGGCGCGCGCAGGCGCTCCGGCGAATCCACGATCGTGAGCTGCACGAGTTGCAGGCGCGCGGCAACGCGCGGCTACGCGCGTTCCTGGCCGAGAGCTCGGGGGCGCGCGAGCGGATCCGAGCCCTCGGCGATGTGGGCCGCACCTGGGTCGAGGAGGCGTCGAGCGGTCTACGCCAGCCGGTCACCATCGCGGCGTGTGCCGTGGCCGTCCTCGGCTTGATCGGCTCACGGGAGCTGATCCTCACGCGCGTGCCCGAGGTCGGCTCGCTCGCCGCGTGGCCGGGCGTGGGGTCATTGCTCGACACCTTCGGCTCGGGATGGCGGTACACGGGCATGGGTTCGTCCACGCCAGCGCCGCCCGTGCTGCTGTTGATGAGCGCGTTCGGCACCGTGCTGCTTGGTGCGGTCGGTCTGGCGCGCACGCTCGTGATCGTCGGCGCGTTGCCACTCGGCGGGATTGCCGCCTACCACTTCTCTCGCCCGATCGTGCGGTCACGAGTGTCTGCCGTGCTGGCCGGTCTCGCGTACGTGGTCAACCCGGTGTCACGGAATGCGCTGGCCAACGGGCGCCTGGGTCCGCTCGTGCTCTACGCGCTCGCGCCGTTCCTCGCGTTGCTGTTGCTCCGCGCCGCCGATGTCGGTCGCGAGACCGCGCCTCGGTCGGCGCGCCGGTCCAAGAGTGGGGCGCGCGATCGCCGTCCGCTGCTCGCGCTCATCGGCGTGACCGCGCTGGCGAGCGCGTGGTATCCGCTCGCGTTCCTCGTTCCACTCGTCGTCGCCGTCGCGTTCCTGATCGCAGTCCCGCTCGCCCGCGACGGGGTGGCACTGGCCGGGCGTGCGATTCGGGTGGCCGTGCTCGGCGGGCTGGGCGCGCTCGTGCTGTTGCTGCCGTGGTCGGTGGCGATGTTGCATCCCGGCGTCGACGGCGCCGCCCTGGGTGTGGCGTATCGATCTCATCTCGATGTCGGGGCGTTGCTCCGGTTCCAATCGGGGTCGTCGGGTTCGGGACTTGCCGCGTACGGGCTGTTGATCGCCGGCGCGTTGGTGCTCGTGATGGGAAGCCGGTTGCGGCTCGCCTGGGCCGCGCGCGCGTGGGCGCTCGCGTTGGTGGGCTGGGCGCTCGTTTGGGTGCCGGGGCGCTTCTTCGGCCACGTGGCGATGCCCGCACCGGAGGTGGGCCTCACGATCGCAGCGCTCGGCATCGCGCTCGCGATCGGGTTGGGCGCGGACGCGTTCGGCGAAGGCATGACGCGGTTCCGCTTCGGCTGGCGCCAACCCGCCGGCGTGCTCGCCGCGATCGCACTTGCCTTGACCACACTCGGGTTCGCCGCCGACGCGCTGGACGGTCGTTGGCATGCTCCGGCGAACGACTGGCCGCGGTCGCTCGCGGTGTTGCAGGCGCAACAAGCCGACGGAGACTTTCGCGTGCTGTGGGTGGGCGACCCGTCCGTCCTGCCGCTCGATCCCGCCGTGCGGAGCAACGGAGTGGGTTACCTGCTGACGACCAACGGCTCGGTCGACGCGCGCGGGTTGTGGCGCGCCCCGGAACGACGCGCCGATCGGCTCGTGGGTGCGGCTGTCGATCTTGCCGCGACCGGTCGCACAAACCGGCTGGGTCACCTCGTCGCGCCGATGGGCGTCCGCTACATCGCGCTGCCGGAGCATCGCGGATCGGGGAGTGGTCCACTCGTGCCCGGTCCGGCCGGGATCGCGCCGGCGCTCGGTCAGCAACTCGACCTCTCACTCTTGAAGTCGGATCCCGGTGTCACGCTCTACGAGAACAGCGCGTGGGTGCCGGCTCGCAGCGTCGCGCCGCCCGGTGCCGCGCTCGCGCTCCACGCACCCGACCCGGCGGCTGCGGCTTCGAGCACCGACATCGCGGGTGCACGACCGATCAGCGGGCAACCGAGTGACGGAGGCACGGCCGGGCCCGGCACCGTGTTGTGGAGCCAGGCGTATGACGGCCGCTGGCATGCCTCCGCCAACGGGCAGAGTCTGCGGCACGTGCAACCGTTCGGTGTGGTCAACGGATTCGTGCTGCCGAAGCGCGGGCCGACGGCGATCACGTACGGCGGTCAATGGCAACGAGCACTTGCGATTCTCGTGCAAGTGCTCTTGTGGGCCGGCTTTGTCGTGCTCTGGCGACGCAGCCGGCGCGGCGCGCGCCGAGCCACGGCGGAGGTGCCGGCGTGACGGCTACAGATCCGGCGGGCGACGCGATCGTCGAACGGCGAGAACCCGTCGGCGGACGGTGGCCGCTGTTGCTTCCGATCATCCTGTTGGTGCTGCTCGCCCTGGTTCTCGACCAGAGCGCGAGCAACGCGAGTGCCGGTGGCGTGCGACATGCGTCGTTCGCCGGTGTTCCGACGGTTCCGCCGGTGGGCACGGTCGCGGCTGCGTGGTACTGCGCCGAGGGCACGTCGAATCCCGGCGGGCGTGCTGACGAGACCGTCATCATCGCCAACCTCAGCTCGGGCCCGACGACGGCCGACGTGCAGGTGGTCGGCGGCGCACGGCCATCGATGGTGAGCAGAACGGTGCAGGTCGAGCCGTACTCGCAGGTGAGGGTGCACGTCGCCGATCTGCTCGTGACCGCCGAGCCGGGTGTGATCGTGCAGACATACAGCCGGTCGGTCGTGGTGGAGCACGAGTTGCGGGCCGGTGCCGAGCTCGCCACCGGGCCGTGCGCGCGTGAACCCGCGACGTCGTGGGACTTCGCGGCCGGGAGCACGGGGCAGGGCGAGCAGCTGTTCCTCGCGCTCTTCAACCCCTTTCCCGACGATGCCGTCGTCGACGTCGGCTTCGTGAGCGATGCCAGCCCCGAGGCGCCCGGACCGCTGCAGGGCCTGGTCGTCCCCCGTCGCTCGCGGGTGACCATCCCCGTCAACGACCAACTCGATCGGCGCGCGGCGCTCGCGGCGCACGTCGAAGTGCGCTCCGGCAGGGTCGTGGCCGAGAGCTCGCAGGTCGACAACACAGCCGACGGGCGAAAGGGGATCGCGGCCTCGTTGGGGGTGGCGGGCGGGGCGGCGGTGTGGGCGTTCCCGTACGGCGACGCCAAGCCCGGAATACAGGATGCGATCGCGATCGCGAACTTCGGCACCACCCCGGCGAGGGTCTCGCTCGAGACACAGCTGCCCGGTGTCATCACGCTGAGCCCTCGGCAGCTGAACGTGCCTGCGCAGACCGTCGTCGTCGCCAATGCGGCCGAGCGGGTGCCGCTCGGTGCCGGCTTCTCGACGGTGATCCGGGTTCTGTCCGGCGGCCCGGTGGTCGCCGAGCAGCTGGCGACCTTCAAGGCGCCCGCACGCACGACCGGCATCGCCGCAGCGCTGGGAGTGCCGCAGCCGGCGCGGCGGTGGGCATTCGCTGCCGGACGCGTCAGCGGAGCTGACGATGAGCTGATCGTCGACAACCCCGGGGGCCGCCCCGCGCGTCTCGATGTCGAAGTGCTGAGCGGCGGCAACCGCATTCGGCCACTGGCGTTGCAGGGCCTCACCGTGCCGGCGGGCAAGCACGCCAGGTTCGCGCTGTCCGCCGGCATCGTGCCGGCCGATGCCGCGGTTGTCGTGCGCGCCGACCATCCGATTGGCGTGGTGCGCGCCGGGTTCGCGCCGACCGGGGTCACGATCAGCCCCGGCATCGTATGGCCCACGTAGCGGGCTCCTGATGGCGCGCGTGGTTCTGGCCGCGGGGTTCATCGTCGTGGCGGTGGTCGTCGCGCTCGTCTTGCAGCGTCGCCGCGCCGCGGCGCCGCCACGCGACGCGTATCCGGTGCCGGCGCAACTCGATCGCGCCGACTTTCCGCGTCCGGACGCCCCGTGGCTCGTGGCGCTGTTCTCCTCGACGCGTTGCAACTCGTGCGCGGGCATGGCCGACAAGATGGTGGTGCTCGAATGCGAAGCCGTTGCAACGTGCGACATCGCCGACGAGACGCGCCGCGACCTGCATCAGCGGTACGCGATCTCCGGACTCCCGATGCTCCTCATCGCCGATGCCGAGGGCGTGGTGCGGCGCGCCTTCGTCGGCAGTGCCACCGCCACCGACGTGTGGGCTGCGGTCGCCGAGCTCCGCTTGCCCGGCAGCACGCCCGAACCGGATCTCGGCCGCGAGATCCTCCCGGAGGAGCGCGCCTGAGACCCTTCGGGGGTGGCGCGCTAGTCGCGCGCGGGCGTGGGCTCGGGCTCCGGGGGAGCCGTAGGTGGTGCGTCCGCGGGCGGGGGATCGTGACTGTCCATGCCGTCGAGCTCGGCCGCCATGCCGCCGACGCCGTCGTCGACATCGCTGAGCGACTCGCCTTCGGCGGCCGGCGGTACCGGCGTCTCCGACCCGTCGGCACGGGTCGCGAGACGTGGTCCGCCGGCCTTGTGGCCCATCGCCTCGTCGACCAGCCGGCGCACCTCTGCGCCGTCGAGCGTCTCGCGCTCCAGGAGCGCGTGCGCGACCGCGTCGAGACCGGCGCGATGCTCGGTGAGCACCTTGCGGGCGCGGTCTTCTTCGTCTCGCAGGATGCGCTCGACCTCCTCGTCGATCACGCGCGCCGTGTCGTCGGAGTAGTCGCGGGTGTGCACGAGGTCCTCACCGAGGAACACGGCGCCTTGCGAACCCCAGGCCATCGGGCCGATGCGCTCGGACATTCCCCACTCGCGCACCATCTTGCGGGCCAGCTCGGTGCACCCGACGAGGTCGTTCTGGGCGCCGGTCGACATGTGGCCGAAGACGATCTCCTCAGCGATCCGACCGCCGAGCCGCACCACGAGCGAGTCGGCGATGTACTCGCGCTTGTAGATGTGGCGCTCCTCGATCGGCAGCTGTTGCGTGACGCCGAGCGCCATGCCCGTGGGGAGGATCGTGACCTTGTGCACCGGGTCTGCATGCTCGAGCACATACGCGAGCACGGCGTGGCCGCCCTCGTGGAACGAGACGACTTCCTTCTCCTCTTCGCTGAGTGCCATCGAGTCGCGCTTGAGGCCCATGAGCACCCGGTCGCGCGCCTCGTCGAAGTCACGTGCTTGCACCGCCTGTTCACCGCGCCGCACCGCGAACAGCGCCGCTTCGTTGACGAGGTTGGACAGATCGGCGCCGCTCATGCCCGGCGTGCCGCGCGCGATCACGTCGACATCGACGTCGGGCCCGATCTTCTTGTCGCGGAAGTGCACCTTCAGGATCGCGACCCGCTCGTCCTGGCTGGGCAGCGGCACGAGGATCTGGCGGTCGAAGCGTCCCGGGCGGAGCAGCGCAGTGTCGAGCACGTCGGGCCGGTTGGTCGCGGCCATCATCACGATGCCTTCCATCGCCTCGAACCCGTCCATCTCCGCGAGCATCTGGTTGAGCGTCTGCTCGCGCTCGTCGTGGCCACCGCCGAGACCCGCGCCCCGCTTGCGGCCGATCGAGTCGATCTCGTCGACGAAGATGATCGCCGGCGCCTGCTTACGCGCCGTCTGGAACAGGTCGCGCACCCGTGCCGCTCCGACGCCCACGAACATCTCCATGAAGTCGGAGCCCGTGACCGACACGAACGGCACACCTGCCTCGCCGGCGACGGCGCGCGCGATCAGCGTCTTGCCGGTGCCGGGCGGCCCGACGAGCAACACGCCCTTCGGGATGCGCGCACCGATGTCTTTGAACTTCGCCGGATGCTTGAGGAAGTCGACGACTTCGGCGATCTCTTCTTTCACGGGGCCGTAGCCGGCGACGTCGGCGAACGTCGTCTTCGGCTTCTCGGTGTTGTAGACCTTCGCCCGGCTGCGGCCGATGTTCATGACCGCGCCCATCTGACCCTGCGCCCGGCGGCTCATGTACCAGAAGACGCCGACCATCAGCAGCACCAGGATGAGGATCGGTGCGTACGCCGCGAGCAGGCTCGAGCCGCCGTTGCTGTAGTCGAACTGCACGTGCTTCTGGCCCAGGAGCCTGATCGTGCTCTCCTGCAAGTCGTCGTTGGGCCCGGAGCTCGTGAACTCCTTCTTGCCGTGCTGTGGCGTCTTGTAGACGCCCGTGATCTTGCCGTTGGACTTGTTGAACTTGACGCTCTTGACCTTGTCGGCCTTCACCGCCGACAGGAAGCCGTTGTAGGGGAGCTCCTGCTTCGACGGCCCGCCCGGGCTGAGGGTCGTGACCACGAAGAATGTGACCAGGAGGCCGACCACGATCACCCACGGCAGCCATTTCGGGCGCGACGTGGGGGCGGGGCCGGGTGGTCCCGGACGTTGGTCACGGCCCGGTGGCAGGTCGGACGGACGACGGCTCATCGACGATCGGGCTCCTGGATGGTTCATGGAGGATGCACGCACCCGCGTGGGAACACCCATCGTACGGGGCGCGGGCGAGATTCCCACGCGGCGGCTTGACCGCCGTCGGCAGGCGCTATAGGTTGAGAGCTGTCCTCCGGAGAGGCCAACCGCAAGGTGGGTCACTCCGGGGGGCACTTCTTTTTGGGACAACTGACGCTCTCGTGGGTCACGAGGCGGTCGTCCAGGGCAGGGCGGGGGCGATGCCGGCTCGGTCGAGCATGATCATGGTGAACGCTTGAGGGTCGTGGAAGCCGCGGGCGTTGACGCGGACCCGGCCGATCGAGGCGTTGTTCGACTCGGCGATCCCGTTCGTGAGCTTCCATTCGATGGTCGCTTCGATCGAGGCCCGGTAGTCGCGGATGGTGGTGCTAGCCAAGCGAGCCGATGCGGGGCCCTTCGACTACAACTCTCGCGAAGCAAGCATCGCTTCCGTCGGCCACATGTTCACGGGATCGGCGAATCCTTCGCCGAGCGCGCGCAGCGCAACGTCGAGGTAGCGCGTGAGTTCGGCAGTGGAGTTTTGGGCCCACTGTTCATAAGCAGTACGGCAGACGGCGAGCGCGGCTCGTCCCACGGCGACAGGGATCAGCGAGTCGGCCGGCTGGCCGGTGCGAAGCGCGATGAAATCGCTGATGGCGCGCTCCCAAGCCTCGTAGTGAGTTGACGCGCTCGCGGCGAGCTCTGGCACCGAGCGCACGAGATTCACCTGCGCCCGCAACTCGGCCTCGTTCTCGGGCTGGTAGTGGTTGACGGCGACAACGGCCTGGCGGACGGCGTCCATTGTCGGTAGGCCTTCCGGTGATTGTTCGAGGCGGGCGCGCAGCGTGACGGCCTCGGCGTCGAACTCATTCCAGAGCAGATCTGCTTTCGAGTCGAAGTAGCGGAAGAACGTGGTCCGGCTGACCCGGGCTGCCGAGGTGATGTCGTCGAGAGTCGTCTCGCGGAACCCCTGCTCGGAGAAGAGCCGCATGGCGACCAGCGCTATCGCCCGCGCGCTGGTGCGAGGCCGTGGACCGTGACGACGCGCCTCAGCTGGGGCGGGTTCGATTCTCATCCCTGGACTCTCTCTCTGCGAAACATTGCACTCGGTACTCAGTGCCGCTACGGTTCAACCTACTCGGCACTGAGTACCGAGTAGGCCACGACACTGCAAGGCGCCGGCTCCCTCTGCCGAGATCCGGCCGACCATCGTCGCCCCGATCGAGTCGGCGCTTCGCCTGACTGAGTGACGTCGCTTCCCGTTCATTTCAAGAGCCGGAGCCCCTCATGGACAGCTACGAAACGATCGACTACTTCACCGACGACTCGATCGTCGATGACCCCT